>JBGTIL010000001.1:0-1931 GCA_041745695.1 Chitinophagaceae bacterium
CCTGACAGGTTAAAGGTGTCCTTGGTAAAAGTCTTATAGCGAAAATGATGGTAGGTATGGTTCAACCAGATACTTCCCTGTTGAATGAAAGAAGTTGTCTGAAACAAGGGATAGTTGAGGCCTGTCTCAATTCCTTTTTGACTGGTGCTGCCTGCATTAATGAACTCCGAACCTCCGCCTGCTGTGCGTCTTAATACAATGGCATCATTTAGTGCAAAATAAAATGCATTGATATCGAAGTTCAAACCAGCTAGTTTACCCCTTAGGCCAATATCGTAATTGGTGCCGTTTTCTGCAGCAAGGTTGATATTAGCTGCACCGCCGCTTGGAAAAAACTCCTCGGTAGTGGGGGCTGAAAAACCCTGTGATATACTGCCGTACATAGAGGCAAAGCCTAAGTCTCTGAGCAGGGCAAACCGGGGTGCCAGCTTGTTTTTAAAAGTTCTCTCTCGAAGGGCAGCGGGCCGTGGAAAGAATGCTTCATATCCCAGGTTTAAATTATTCAGACTTAAACCTGCGAACACCGTCCATTTTCCAACCTCCAGGCTTGCCTGACTGAAGACAAGAGACTGCCTTGTGGCTACCTCATAGTATTGCTGTAGTGTATCTGCCACTCCCTGCCGGTTCCGGTGCACACTCGCTTTTGTGTAGCCTTGTTGTAATTCGGCTCCGCCTGTCAATGTTAGCTTCGATGAATTGAACGCACGGATAAACTTCAATGTGCTGCGGCCTCCAAAGTGAGGTTCTGAAACCCTTCCATAATTTTGAATCGCGGGGTTCAGCAAACGGGTATAAGATCCGTAAAGGACAGTTTTCAGTTGAAGCGCCGGCAACAAGTGAATGGTATGAGAAGCCCCGGTTAGTATTGTTTTTTGATTGATCGATGCCCTGGCGGTAGCCGCACCCGGGAAAAAGGCATTGCCTGGTCTGGCGCCCTTCGGATTGGCATCATACTCTGCCCGCGTAAGGGCACCTGGTGTTTGATAAAAAAGATCGCTGTACACAAAGGTTGTTTTCAGTTCCTGATTTGCGCCAAGATCAATATGCCCTGTCCAGGTCAGTACATCCCGGCTAAGCCTTGAATGATCACGGTAACCGCGACTTTCCTGGTGTTGATAGCCTATTTTATTTTTTACCTTACCGGTAGCCGTTAGTACAGATCCATATATGTTGCGCATACCAAAACTGCCGGAGCTGTATTCTACCATAGCACCTGCCTGTTCGCTGGACGTTAGGTGCTCGGCCATAATCACTCCACCTGTGCCTGCACCATACAAACTGCTGCCGGGACCCTTGATGACCTCGAGTGCACTGAAATTATAATAACCAAGATTATTGAAGTAAGTATTGCCACCCGGATGCGTAAACGGCAAGTCGTTGTAATACACTTTTACATTCCGAACTCCGAAAGGAGCCCTGAGTGAACTTCCCCGGATGTTGAGCCGGTAGCTGCCCGGCGACCTCTCTTCCATACGCACGCCAGGCATGGTGTTCACAGCAGCCACAATAGAGCCTGGGCCGAACCGCTCTAAAACGGAACGACCGATGTATGTTACCGCAGCAGGTACATCCCTGATTTTCCCGTTTTGACCATAGGCCTGGATCACCACTTCCTCTAATGGCAGGGCACTGGTATCTGCTGTTTCCTGACCAAATACCGGAAATGCTGCGCCAAATAGAAACGATATTGCCATCAGCAATGTGTAAAGCAAATATTTTTTTGGCGACTGAAGTGCACGATACACGGGGAAAGAACAACGAAGCATGGAGCGAAGATTAATAATTGTGAGAGAAATTAGTAAGAAGACAAGGCAATTTTGCGCGAATATAAGATACAAGCTGTCGCGGTGTTTAAAAGATCAACGCATGGGTTGAAAGGTTGAAACCAGTTAATGCCGCAGGGCTATTGTCCATTGAACAATGTACGTGCC
>JBGTIL010000002.1:0-55491 GCA_041745695.1 Chitinophagaceae bacterium
ATCCTTTGCAGTGTTTTGTCAAATTATAAATTAACGTAGGTTTGCAGCTCCTGCCTGCCCAGGTGGCGAAATTGGTAGACGCACTGTGTTCAGGTCGCAGCGTTCGCAAGGATGTGCTGGTTCGAATCCAGTCCTGGGCACGCGCAATCGTAAAGGCTTATTTTTCAAGCCTTTACGATTTTTAAAAGTCGACAGTGCCAAATCAGTGCCAATGAAATATGCAGATTACCGGCCTGCCCGGATCGTGAAAACAAAAACCAGATGGTATGTCGAGTACTATTACCGCGTTCCGCTCGAACTGCGAGAAAAGGTCGGCAAGGAATGGCAAAGGTTCCGGGTTTTTGAAGATATCAACATTTTCAAAACTGACGATTATGCAGAAACATTGCGAAATGCAATCAATATTAAATTAGCAGCAGGCGAAGGCCCTTACGATTACCCCAAAGAGGTTTTCGCCGTTGAGGAAGAAGTCAAACCCCAAGCCCTTAGCCTTAACGTGGCGCTGGATAAGTTCATGGAAAATTGCAGGGAAAAAGACCTGCGACCGAAGACACTGCAGAACTACAGAACCGTTGTTAACTATCTGAAAGAGTACTTTCTGAAAGCAGATAATAAGATATATAGGCCCGTTGCTTACTTCAGCAAGGATGATATGAAAACTTTCCTGAAAGAATCGAAGCAAAAAAACAAATGGCAGAACTACACTTTCAATAATTACCTGGGTTTTGCAAAAACAATCTTCAACTGGTTTGTCAAAGAGGATATCATAGAGAAGTCGCCGTTTCGGGATATCGAAGACCTGCCGGTGAATATTACGAAACACAAGTATTACGATCACGTGACTTCAGATAAGCTGAAAGAGTTGATGCTGAAGGACGATCCAATGATCTACAAGGTGTGCATGTGCGTGTATTACGCAGGCCTCAGACCAAAGAGCGAGCTCCGGTTTTTGAAGATCGAAAACATTCTGGCTGACCGGGATCTGATTTTCATTCCCGCCTCAATATCGAAAAACAGAAAGGACGATTATGTGCAGATGGACAGAAACATGAAGGAAATGCTTTCGGCCTGGTTGCAGTTTCCGAAAGATTATTATCTGTTCGGTCCTGATGGTGAACCTTCTGAAAAGCATACGAGCGCTAATACTTTCTCCAACAGGTTCAAGAAATTCAAAATTAAGCTCAGGTTGGGAGAAGACTTCACGCTATACAGCTGGAAACATACCCGCGCTATCGATCTTGCGGAAGCAGGCGCCGACCCCTATCAGATCATGCAGCTTTTCCGGCATAGCAGCCTTGACATTACTATCAAGTATCTGAGGGGGTTGGGTTGCAATATAAGTTCCGAAATTTCGGACAAGAGTCGGAAGTTTTGATAGGGGTTTTTACACTTCCACAAAATCAACCTCCACGCCCAGTGCCTCCGCGATCTTATGTAGCGTGTCCGCGGTCACATTATACTTCCCGCGTTCGATGCGGTTGATATTCACGCGCAGGATGCCGACAGCGTCACCAAGCTGCTCCTGCGTCATGTCCGCGCCTTCGCGGAGTTCCCTGATGCGTTGGCCGATGCGGAGGCGGTGAGGGTGTAGGTTAGCTTTATTTTTGATCGGCATATAATAGCTTGTGTTCATACCCCATCAGCCATCTATTGTGCTGATTCATTAAGTGAGCTTGAATGAGTTTGTTGCCATTTATCAACATTTTCCTTTGAATATCTAATGCTTCGGCGGGGTATTCATAATTCACATCCTTACCAACTATATTACCTTTTCGGTCAACTCTTGCGGTGAAACCTTTTGTTTTCTTAATGTCAACAACATTATAGTAATCTATAATTAGTTGACGCGCTTCTTTAAGTAATTCTTCACGAGTCATATTAGTTGATTTTGATTGTTTTCTCCCAGCGACCGTTGCTATATTTGAAGTTGTTGCCTTTTAATTCTTCTTTCATGTTGAAAGTTCCATTTCCTTTTGCAACAATTTGAATCTCGTTCTTTCCGAAATCGCAAATACTAACATAACTAATTTCCACGTCATCTCTTTTCAGGAGGGTAGCTTTTTTCATTTCTTCAGCTACAGCTTTTGCAATATCAGTTAGGTGTGCAATTTGTATAGCCTTTGCCCTACATGCTTCGTTAAGCGTGATTTTTTCTTTTGCAAAATCGAAAACAATGTCATTTTCGTTGTTGAGAACTCTTGCAGCAGCCATAATAATAGCCGCGCTTTTTGCGTTTTCGTTAACTGCATTCATGTTGTTGATCTGGAATGCGTTTTCGTTGATTATTGTGAAAGTTGCCATCTTCGTGTTGCCGTATATTAAGCGTTGCCGCCGCTTTGAGAGTGTAAGATAGTATCATATATGATACGTTCCAAATTTATTTTGATTTATTTTTTTGCAAATAAAAGCCCCCTGTAAAAACAAGGGGCTTATAAAAACAACTGCTATGAGAAACACTTCTCAAAAAAGTCCTGCAAAATTGCAGACCTTTTTTTATGATGTTTATGCGTAAATGAGCATTATTTTGTTCGGTTCATGTAAAAATGCAGAACTTTTTGCTGGTAAAACGCACTTTATGCTTGACCGCTCTTATTTCGGATACTTTGCCTTAATGAATGACTTGTCTGTAGTTGAAAGCTGACTATTGAAAGGCACGCTGAACCCGTCCAGTGTAAACTCTTTCGGAACCGGATAAGCCATGATGCTCTCATTATCAAAGGCGCTGAACTGTGTAAGCGTCTGATCGTACTTCTCAAACAAATTCCAGTCCACCTCCTCCTTACTCCAAAAGTTTGGTGCTCCCTGGTAATACCGATACACCGCTTCTTTGTTCCAGTTGATCCCCGTCGCAGGCGACTGATGCTCGTGAATGCAGCCTAATGCATGACCAAACTCATGCACTACCACTCTTTCGTATTCTGCCGGGTCTGAATTATCTTCCAGCCAGCCGTAACACATCGTCGGTTCATTATCCGGCACTAAGAGAGCATCAGTACCTACCGTACTCCATGATCCCGCCTGATCAAACGTGATCCGTATCATACCCGTTCGCCCGCTAAGAAACCGGAACTTTATATTAGCATGGGTAAGCCAACGCCGTGCATGTTCCCGCACCTTATACCTTTGAACCGAAGACCCGTCCATAAACGAAATTGTGACCACTTTCCCGGGCATCCACATCTTTGACGATATAAGAGCCATCTTCGAGAGCAATCCCTGAACCTGCGGCTCCTGTGCGCGATTCTTATGCCTCCTGATATCATAATCCGTGCAGACCTTAATTATTTCTGACATTATATTTTTTTTTGGGTTGAACACCTTGCCTTAATTGAACACCGGGCCACTCAATCCGGATGCCCCTGGTAGGGTATGCCGAAACCGTTACCTTAAACGTTTTTGTAATTATCCTGGCTGTAGTTCCCGAGACGTTTGCATCTACGGTTATCTTCCCGGTGGCCACTCCCGGAGATACCGCTGTAATCCACATTCCTGCACTGTCGTAAGTCGCGGTAAATACTTTCAGGTCATTGCTGATCACCTGAAGCGATCCGCGCCTGATGGCTGAGGGTGCATTGAATGTGTCAACAGGGATAATCTTAGCATAGAACCGGGCAGCGGGGAAAGTCGTAACCTCGTCCGTACCGACCGGGACCACCACTGGCGGGGGTGGTGTTACAACTACAGCAGAACCCGTATGCCCGAGCTTGATGCCATTAGCTGCGAGTTTAGCTTGCCACTTCGGGTATTCAGCATCCTCCGTAGCCAGCGTTATCGGATTAGGTAAGCTGACATTGTCAGTAGGCAGAATATTAATCGGTGATCCTGCTGTAACTACATAATCCTGTCGGTTAGGCAGCGGTGTATTGATTCCCGGACGTGCATAACCAATGGTATTGCCCTTGATACTGATATTGTTGAAAACATCAGACGGTAAATCACAACCGTTCCAGATAGCAGCGCCACCCCAAAATCTGAAAGATTGCTGGCCGTTCGGGAAAAGGCCTGAGCTAATGATCGTATTGCCGGTGGCGTGAATGTCGTGGCCACCATTTATGTTTATACCCCCATTACAAACGCTTACAACCTGGTTGTTTGTGATATTCACATACTGGGAAACGTTCTGGTATGTCCGGTTCCCCGGATTGCATTCTACTGTAATACCCGATCCAGTATAGTTATCAGCTGATAGCGGGTACGGATAAGCACCCTTAATGTAATTGTCGTGTATGAGATAAGGAGTTCCTGATAATCCTCCAGAGTTCCCGAGGTTAATATTATCCTCTACCCAGGAATTATTTATTTCGTTAATAAATTCATTCCAGGCAATTTCCCCGGTTACGCCCCGCACCTGGTTAAACAGTATTGATGCCCGGTGATCACCCTCTGACATATCTACCCGCCTTTTATCCGTGTTTTTAATCCGGTTATAGCGGATCATTACCGATTTTGTATTTTCATTAAAGAAGTCAACCAATAACCCGCCGGTGTGATCTACGGTATTATTTTCAAAGATTAAGTACTGAGGATGATAGACATCAAGAGCTCGACCCCATTGATTATTGTCCGTTGGTTTTCCTCCCCGGATAACATTATGATGGATATTTAGTTTCGTACCTCCGTAGGCTTTTATGCCGATCCCGGCGCTTTCGATTACACATCCCGTTATTTCAACCGGATCATAAGTTTGAATAAGCAGAGCAGGAACATTACTATCGAGGCTCCTGTAGTTACCTGTTACCGGCCCTCCGGCTGTTACTGTTTTAGGAGGGAGCCATGTTGTATCAGCTGCGAAGCCTGGTATACTGATAGAAAAGAAAAAAAGAATTGAAAGCAGTTTCATGATTGAAGTAGTTTAATTATTGAAGCAAGTTTTTGATAATACCGGGGATCAGTAGCATACCCGGCCTTAGCTACCTCCCGCGCGAACAAATAAGGATCTGTGAAACGGAAAGCTCCAGCATAGCGCTTGTACTTTCTCAGGAAATTACCCTGATCGGTGAAGCTGGCGGCCGGCGTCTGATATCTTCTGAAGTACTGTTTAATCTTGATCCATTTGCCGGTGCGGCGGTTGTACTCGGTCGTTAGAAACTCAATCTCGTTACCGTTGACGCCGTCCGTATCCTTAATGCCGAAAAAGTTATTCCCTTTCACATGCTTTCCGAACCCGCTCTCCAATGCAGCCTGGGCAAGCGTGAACAGTGCCGGAACACCGGTCTTTAATTCGCTCTCTTTTGCAAAGTGATAGTAAGTCGAGAAAAATTGTTTTGGTGTCATAGATTACCATCTGTTAGAATTTAATATTCAGTTTCACTCCCCACTGATCACCGGTATTGAACAGCGGCGCACCGGCTCCTTTCTCGTATACCATATCGAAGGACTTGGTATCGGTCAGGTAAGTTCTTACAACCCCTTCAAGCCTGTGATAGTAACGGCTATGCACAAGGTCATACCATACATCAGCGTTGAATAACAAACCCGCATCAAGCCCGTTGTACTTTACGATCTTGCGTGTATCGGCACTGAACGAACCCTTAGCGCGCGCAATCCAGGTGCGTACATTTTCAGATGATTCACTTTTTAAACCACCCATTCGGATGACCGTTGTCTGGCTGGCCCAAAACTTATAGCCACCCTGCAAGCCAAAATATAGCTTAGTATACCGCAACGCTTCGTGTGTAGAAGACTGGTAGTAAGGCGACCAACCAGCCTCAACAACACCGTTTATGATATTGAATAACTGTGTTGTTTCAATGCCACCCGCAAAAAGGAAAGTTTGTACTGTTCGTGATGCATCCATAGTAGTTATGCTATCCGTTTTGGTGATTGCCAGCCGCTTTGTTTTGAAGTTTGCAAAGATACCCTGCACCTGTAGTACAAGCGAACTCATCGGGGCTGCATCAGCGTTGCCACCTGTGAACTCAACTGATGGTGTTGCATAGAAAAAACTATGCTTGCCGGGTACGAATATAGACTTGATTCTGACTACCGAATCCAGCGGCCTCTGGTAGTCGAATCCTACTGTTATTGCGCTGCTGTTTGATGGTGTATGCGCTGCCCCAATGCGCAAGTTTACCTGTGCCGTAAGATTAAGACAGGAAAGGGATAATAATAATGTATAGAGTTTTTTCATGATTGTGCTTTGTATTGTGGGTTTAATGTTTTCAGTAGTTGCGCGACTGTCAGTTCATGCCAGTTGCCGGGGATGTCATCTATTTCAATCCCCTGATTATCTGCCATCGTTCTTACAGCGTTAATGTAGAGATCGCGGCCATTTGAAAGTCCGACCCCGTAGGTGGGCAGAACTGAATGTTCAGTTTTAAGTGTTGCCTTAGCACCCGAGAAGCCGCTAACGAGATCAATCATTACTTTTTCCATGATGAGTTTTGCCGGATGCTTTACCGGTTTCTTTTTTGATGTTGCCATTTGAATTTAATGTTTTGAAGATTTGTTGAAATAAGGTTGATCGTAATCTTTGACATCGATCCCAAACATTTTTGATAGCCCATGTATTGCCATATTTGCAATGGTCAGGTACTTGGTGATCTTAATTGCCAATGCCTGCGGAATATCGCCGTCTGATAAAATAATGAATGCTGTCAGGGATGAAATGTAAAAGAATATCCTGAAAGCCCATTTAGCCCAATTGGGAGTGGGTCGTGCAATTGACTTTAAGCCGAATGTTACTTCTCCTTGTGTTTGCTCTGCCATAGTTTTAATTTTTATTGTTTTGATAATATGCGGAAATAATCCCGCGTGGTTTCCTCGATATTGTGTTTTATCTTATCAATTCTTTCGAACAATTCTTTTTTGTCGTTGAACATGTCTTCTCTCAAATCCTTGAGGTTGTTTTCAACAAACTCAACATCCCTGCGTAGTTCGTTCAGGTCTTTTAACCCTTTTGATCTTTCTCTTTCTATGTCTACAGACGCCCGGTTTTTTGATTCCTGCTTCTCAACATCTGCCGCCAAATGTTCTTTGTAAACTTTGATAAACCCAAAAACAAAAACCAGAGCCGCGCCGATTGGACCTACCGCGTTAACTATTAGTTCCCATACCTTGATGCTCATCTTTACTCGGTAGTTTTAAAAGTTCATAAGTTTCTTCCATCCTCGCTAGTTGCCTGTATGCCATATCGAGTTTAAACTCGATGTCTGCGTAATTTTTCTGTACAAAGTGTACCAGCATATCATAGAATCCTTCCTCATTCTTGTTCAGATAATCTGCCCCTGCTGTACTATAAAACTTCATAAGGTCTGGCCTGTTCTGGCCACTTATGATGATAATTTTTGTCGGTATTAATTTTTCCAAAGCCCTGTCATTATCCTTAACCTTTTGCATTACCTCAACGCAAGTCTGCTGCCCATTCAAGTGATGATCTATAATTACAATCCGCACATCTTTTGTCAGGTTTTTCAAAAAATCTTTCGTCTCTGAGAAAAGACTAAAATCTTCAATACCTGCCTCATTAAAACATTTTCCGATGAGGAATAAATCATCTGCATCATCATCGAGCGCTATAGTTAATATTTTCATTGAGCTACTTCCCATTTTCTGCGCCCCGGTATTTTGATTGTCGCCGACTGCACCGCCGTTGCTGCGTTCACGGTGATGATGACATTATCAGTCGCCGTCACGCCGTTACTATCGGTTACTGTCAGCCGAAATGTATATGATCCCTGCACGAGGCTGTAGGCAAGCGTGCTTTGCGACGTACTACTGCCAATCGCGAAGGCGGCAGGCCCAGCGATCTTCGTCCACGTGAATGTAACAGGCCCTTCGATGTCCGATCCCGATCCGTTCAACGTCACGGCATTTGTAGGCAGTGTGATCGATGTGTCATTTCCCGCATTTGCAAGGGGCGGCGTATTGGCCGGCCGCACAACAACACTCATCGTATCATACCCGGTCGCTCCCTGATTGTCCGTCGCGCCGAGCCTGAAGCGGTAAGTGCCTGCAATAAGACCCGTGAAATTTGTCGTATATGACGTTGCGGCCGATATCCCCGCCGTGTTCGGGCCGGACACCTGGTTCCAAAGCACCGACGCAATTGATCCGTCAAGATCATTTGCAGAACCGGTGGTGGAAACGCTGTTAACAGGCAGTTGAATATCCTTATCATCACCAGCCGCAACGCCCGGGATTCTGTTTGCTGCCCTCACAATTATCCGGATCAGATCGGTAGCTGTGCCACCTGCATTATCTGTTACCGTCAGCCTCATGTAATAAGTTCCAACGATAAGGCCTGAAACAGTTGTGGTGAGTAAGGTTGGCGCTGATATCGACACTGTCGAAGGCCCAAACTCCTGCGTCCATAGCGACGTGAAAGTACCGTCCGGATCGTTGGCCGTCCCGGTAATAGTTACGCTCGAAGTTGGAGCCTGCAGGCTGTCATAGTCCGGGCCGGCGTTCACGGTTGGAAGCTGATTTGTTGCAGGAGAGACAGTAATTTTCATCGTGTCCCGGGCTGTTGCTCCGAGGTTGTCCGTTGCCGTTAACTGCATGAAATAGTCGCCTGCTATAAGGCCCGTGAAATTGGTAGCAAGCGCGGTAGGTGCAGATATTCCGGCTGCATTAGGTCCGGACACCTGGTTCCATAATACAGTCACCGTACCGTCGGGATCACTTGCCGTTCCGTTGCCTGTTGTGGTCGCGGTCGGGAGCTGAATTGCCCTGTCTGTTCCGGCGTTAACGGTAGGTGGAATATTTGCGGGCGCGCCTCCGGCTAACATCAGAATCGTTGAAGTCATCGGCTGCAGGATTACAGAGTTTGCATAAGAGGTTCCCCGCAAATCTTTGTATGTAGAGCCTGAAAAATTAACCGTCTTTGGAGAGGCCGTCGCATTGTACTCATACCTGACTGAATCCAGGATATTGTTTCCGACAGCAGTCACCGGCGTGAGGGTGAAATTGTCAAGAAAAAATTCGCCCGTGTTCTCGTACATCAAAAGTGAAAGCGTGAACCCGCCACTATAGGGCGCCGTGAAAATCCATTCGTTTGAGGCTCTTGTAGTCGTGAGCGGGAAAAATGTTTTGTCGCCCGGAAGCTGCCCGAGAATATTCCCCAACTGATTTGTTTCAGCCCGCGCGTCAAACCTGATCCGGTATTTCTGGAAGCCCGTCAGGTTGCCAAGCGTGATCCATACCTCTCTCGCATTGCCGCTTCCGATTTGCACCCTTACTGCCCCTGCGTCAAGACCGGCTGTGTTAGTCCAGGATACTACCGTTTCCGATGTAGGGGCGGTAACACCAAAAATGTCGGTATTGAAGCCGCTGTTGAGGAAAGCGTTTACTCCAACCGAAGTGACCGTGTAAGGCGCAAGGCGGGGGCCTGCCACGTTATTATTCTCCCATGCGGGCGTCGAAGCTCTCAGCGCCGCGGGATCATTCCAGAATCTTTTTGTATAGCCTCCTGAAGTCCACTCAATGGCGCCAAACGGCAGGAAAGGACGTGCGTAGATGTTTGAATCTATGTACCAGTTCCAGTTACGCGCAATGGGATTTTTGTTGGCTGCGGTACTATAATCATACACTTCGGCCTGGTAGAGAAAATTATTCTGATCATAGTTACCGACCCGCCTGTCTGAGAAAAAAATATTATTTGTGAACCGGTGGCGCCAAAGCTCCGGCGTTGCATTTGGTTGATCGAGGGTGTAGCATTCAAAGTCTCCGTTGTTCCAGGTGATGTTTTGATAGACGTTGATATCCTCATTGTTGTGAAAAAAGAAGCCGGTATGAGAATTATTGAATACGGAATTATGGTGCACGTTGACTTTGTTCGTTACGTCATCGAGGTAGATGCCGTCGCCACCAAGGCCCAGGTTGAAAGTTCCTTCTATGTTTCCCCGGCCATTATAGACAACGTTGTAAGCAACTTCCCTCCACGTGTTGACGAAGTCATGCATGTAGATTCCTCCGTTATCCTGGATCGTCAGGGAAAAATTCCGGATGTGATTATAACTGCATACAGATCCCTCTCCTCTTGCTTTGATGCCAGATCCCCCGATACTGTCGATATCATTCCAAATCGTTGTATTTGTCCCGAACGCATAGCCAGCGATATACTGATCTTCATTACTCCACCCCATGCCTGGGATCAGTCCGATTGCCTTAACGGTGTTGTGATGGATGTCGGAATTATTTGTTTCGGTGCTGCCATAATACTGCCGGCCGTAGTAGCCAAATGATCCTGCCTGATCCATGATGTTGTAGGCAATCGTTGTGTACTGGCAGCCATCGAAATTGATTGATCCACGCCCTGCGATATATACTTCACAGCCCTGTATCAGAAAGCCGGTGCAGTTAACGAGATTGATACCGTAGACGTCTGCTCCACGGAGCATAATGTTTCTGATCTGCACATAGCTTTGACCGTTAGCATTGATCAGGTTATCATGCGCGCTTGCTGAAATACCGGATGGCGTCCCGACAGAATACACTCTTAATTTCAAATTATCCTTATCATACCACCACTCGTTTTGCTGGTCAAGACTTTCCCGGAATCCCTGAATGAAATAACCCCAGGATGGAGCGTTACCTCCGCCAGGGAGAGGCGCACCAGGGAGAGCGGCTGAGTACTGGGTTGAAGGTATATAGGTGATCGTTGTAGCGGTGTTTGCGGTAATGTCACCCCGGTCAATCACCCAGGGCGTGCCGGTTGGCTTATAGACCAGTTCTGCGCCGACCAACTGATTGGTAGCAAAAGAAAGTGAAGCATCAACAAAATTTCCGCGGGTGGACGTGCTGCTGCTGAACCGGTAGCCCGCATTTGGCCATCTGCCCATTGCGATCATTCTGTTGTTGTAGACCACCGTATTGAGGTAATATCCAAGGTTATTCGGATAGCCCGCCAGCGCGCCACCGTAGGGGCCTGCGTTGAATGAAGTCTCCCAAAGATTCGTACCGACGGATGTCCATGCCGTAAGCGCTGTTAAGGCTGAGAATTCAGGCTTTGCGCCAGTACCATACGCGTCAATCGTGATCGGGAGATCATCAAGGCCTGACTTTGTAATGTTCAGTGAGCCCGGATAGATTTCGCCGCGGTTGAAGTATATGAAATCACCTGCTGCGAGCGAGGGAAAGAATGAATTAAGCTTTGCGATCGTCTTCCAGGGTGTGGCAGGATTTTGAGCCTGGACGCTTGTCCGGGAGTCGTCACCATTAGCCGTCGAGAAATAATAATTATTTGCACGGAGGCTGAGCGAAAAAAAGAAAAATAATATCGTAAGGAACTGTCTCATTTTGTCTTGCTTTTCAGCAATTTTTTGAGGGCAATTATTTCCGTGCGCGTGAAATTCAGATCATTTTTCGAGGCCGGTTTTTGATACTGCGTCTGAGCCAGCACGCCTGACGTCTTCACACGTGAGGCGATCTGATCGATATATGATTGAGACATGACGTATTCGACTTCGTCTTTCGTCACCCACCTGAAATTTCTGATTTTGATGCTTGATGAATCAGCCCTCAGCTTTGCTACTTCGCTTTTCAGTGCTGTGATCTGACTTTGTAGTGCAGCGATATATGGATGGCCACCTCCGAGGAGCCAGTCGAGTGTTGTTGCCAGTACGATGAAATTATTCTGCGACGTGACCGGCGTCCATTGCTTGCTTACAAGATAATAAGGATACAGGTTATGTTTTTTGCCGGATACCCAAAGCGTGTCGAATTGCCCGAACGCGGAGGAACAAACGAACATTGATGATATAATAACAAGTAGTTTCATGCTTAGTAATTTATACCGCCGCCTTTCCATTCGTACCCGTTCCAAAACTCAATTTCTTTTGTAGTGGTATTGAATATCACTTCACCGGGTTGCTTATCGGGAATAGCGTCACGTTCTGTAGTGCTGTAGTTTGGATATACAAACCTTTTAGGTTTTACCCTTCCCTCTACTTCGAAAGTGCCTTTTAGTTTCAACCCGGTTTTGGTAGGTGTGAGGGATGCGATGTCGGCATTTTTGACAATGCCCGTATTACTAAGATTATTTCCCCAATACATTGAACCCTTCGCTCTAATCGCAAACTTCTTTTTGCCGAAGCCGCCACTGTACGGTGTTTGCCCGCCGTGAATGTCAGCAAGATCGTAACCAGCGATGATGCTTTGATTCTCATGCCCGGGGTCATCGCGCTCTCCCCCTTCAATGGCGATACAAGGCCCGTTCACGTCAGGGCTTATGTTTAGCATTGCTGGCTCCGTACCGTCCGGGATCGCGCTCACTCCCTGAATCTCTCCTTTCTCACTGATTCTCTTATTTGAAATTACCATCCACACGCCGGTATAATAAGCGCCGTTAGAAAGATGATAAGCTGACAACCTGTAAGGCATCCGGTTCCCGCTCCCCGTGTCTCCGTACCATTCTAAAGAGTTTCCCCATTGCGTTATCACATCAGGGCAAAATTTAATCGGAGCGTTTTTGTCTTCCAGATCGAAGACTATTGCGGCCTTTGAGACCGCTGTCTCAACAGCTTTTTTGAACTCATCCGATTTTGTCAGAGTATCCATCGCCTGATTGAGCATGAGATTAAGAACATTCATAGAAATAAGTTTTTTTATTGTTTTCTAATACGGATGCCATTCGATCGTTAAGACAAAACGTGGCAAATCCTGCGGGTTAGTAACCGTCCATGCCGCAAAAGCATTATTACTACTTTGTGTCTTTATTTTTAGCAATTTTCTAAAAGTTCCAAAACCGACTATGCCTTCTAATGCGTCACCTGGTTGCGCACCTGTTTCACCACTTGCGTTTACTGTTCTAATACCCGTTTGCAACATATTAGCCGCTATTTGTTCTGGGTAGTCGTTATCAAGCCAAATTATTAGAAAGGCATTTGAATTGCTCCCTGTATAGATTTTTCTAACGTCAATGGATAATGACATTATTCTACCGTTTAACTCGTTGCTTAGTAATCCCGAACCCGCATTTAATAAATCTTTTTCGGTGATATATGTTTTGCGCAAACCTTTTGTAGAAAACGCATTTCCGCTAAAACGTAATGCGGCTTCAGAAAATAAAGGTTGCCCCATATCTATGACACGATTACCGCCGAGATCATTAATTATACTTGTCGTTTCAAAGTGCCAGACCTCCCCTGCCGTTGGTGCATCCCATGTACCAGATATCACCCAATTTGTGCCGTCATGAGTTACGTCTATGATTTCGCCTGACTTAGCGCCATCTGTTCTAAAGGCCATTGCACCGGGAGCACAGATGGCAGGGATGTTATCGTTAGCTGCTGAACCGTTGTCAGTAATAAGGATATTATTACCGCTTGCTCCAATCGCATAGGAAGACGAAGCCCCAAACCCGATATGACCACCACCGCCACTACCACCAGAAAATGTATTATTCTTAACCGACACACTATAAACGTGTGTTTGTTCAGGTTGTAAATAAAAAGAGGGCGAGGCTGAAATAGCATTGAAATGATTCCCCTCTGCATACACGTGTCGTGGTGCAACATTCACCAATGCCGAAAAATAATTTCGAAGAAGAGTTAAATATGTTATGCCTGTTGCACCGCCGCACACACCTTGAACTTTGCAATCTTTTATTTCACAAAATTCTACCAATTTATCTAAATCACAACTATTAATGTCGCATTGATCGTAGATTACCTTTTCATTTTCAGAAGGCCATATATTTGCTTCAAATTTGCATTTTTCGTAGTATACATTTTCAGCACTTATAGCCTGATGTGCTGTTTCTGCAACCGGATATCCTGTGCCTTTTGTGCCGTTAGCAAATACTATATTTCGAAACTTTATATATTTAGGACGACTGTAATTATTTCTGTCCATCAAATATATTCGCGGCTTTCCAAAATTAACCCCCATTCCTGGATGGTTTGCAAGGTCTTTCCACAGGGAATTATAAGAATATTTTAACCTGTCTTTGAGTGTAATAACTCCCGTTGTCGTGTTTATACCAGTAATAATATGCCACTCGAAAAAACGACCATTGGGCGGGAAACCATACAGCTGCTGGTCGTAGCCTAATAACAAAATGCGTTGACCAACAGTATAGTTTGAATGGTCTGCAATTATGGTAAGCGTTAATGTGTTGCTTCCAGCCGCTAAGGAGTTAAAACGATGTCCTTCTAAGATAGAAGGCACGTCTGAAGTCATAACAGCAGTTTGAAACATGCCCCCTGTGTTTAAGGGAGCCCAAGTATGCCCCCAGGCGCTATTGTTTGTAGAGCGCAACGTGGTTTTTTCAGCAGCTCCTATAAGCTCGAATGATTGTACGTTATACAGCCATTTATTATTTGCATATCTTACTTCACCGGGTGGCATTAGCAGTACATAGTGCGGTTTGCCAACTCCTGAAACATCAGACTGTAATTTCATGAGGGCAGGACTGTTATCTGTGATTCCGTCTCCAACTACACCATAGCGCCCTGCTAAATCAATAATCTGTCTGCCACCTGTCAGCTTTATAATTTGATCTCTTGTAGAAGTCGCCATACTTTATTGTTTATACCATTTTGAATTGCTCGATTTCCACCTTAATTTTAATGCGTCTTCAGCATCTATATTTGAAAAGGCATTCACACCATGAATTGCTTGCCCTGTATTTGCAGCAAGCGTTAATGAAGTGATTACCGTTCCTGAATTAAGCGTACCGCCAAAACTTACCTCTATCTTTTGCCCATCCACCGGCGTTGCAGGCATCGTAATGGTCAAGGCTGCAAGCGTAGACGCCGGATCAACCAACAACCATATATCCGTTGTCTGATTTGTAATTGTTACTGCTGATCCTGATGTATGCGTTTGCTGTGCGGGGAATGTAGCGCCGCCGCCACCACCCGATACCGTTGCCCATGAAGATGTTGTACCGTTAGTTGTAAGATACTTTCCCGCCTGCCCTGTTTGTGATGGCACGCCTGCAGACGTGGGTACATTGATCGTCAAAATAGAATCGCTCTGGTAAGAAGTTACCAATCCAGCCCCGGCTATGCCCCTGAATATTATATTATCACCTATCCTACCTGAATAGATTTGCTGTGATGTTGTTACCGATGAATTTTTGAAGGTCAGTGCATTTTCTTTAAGATTGATTCGGTTAGACAGCGACGTGGTATCTGTTGCAGTGCCACCACCTGTTGGAATTTCCTGTGTACTTAGCACCCCCGTAGATGAACTCACGACCATCCTTGTGCCTGTGCCAGCAAGACTGTTAAGCGTTAACCCCGTTGCATTCAACCTCATCCAATCATTGCCACCTGAAGCCGCTGCACGTTGGTTCCCCCACTGGAAAAATGATGATCCCGTTCCGGTGGCATCCGCATTGAAATACATGCCGTCTGTGCTATTCATGTATCCATGAACCGCACCCGGAACACCAAGCCAGAACGGCCCCCGCACATCAAGGGTACCACGCGGATCTCCGGTTGTGCCTATCCGTAGGCCTGTAGTGTTAAGCCGCATGTATTCATTAGTTCCGGAGGTCTGTATTCCACTCAGTGCAAAATTCCAGGAAAAATGAGCGCTCTGCGGTGCATACTGCTGATATTCATTAGCCTGAACACCCATACCATACCTGATTGTTGCATCTTCAAATAGATTTATCACGTCTACTCCGGCAGCAGATGTTCCAAAACTCAACCTCGCAAGCGGCCCCGTAACACCGATGCCCACGTTACCACCAGACCTGTAGATGCTTGTGCCGTTAATTGACCAGTTTGAACCAACTATTTCAAACAGCGCACCGTTCCACCTTTCCTGCCTGCCAGTTGTTGTATTGTCGTACAGGTAGCCTATGTCGTTTGCTGTTAGCATAGTATCTAATGCGGCCCTTTGCGCTGTAGTTCCCGTTGCTCCGCCCGTTGCACGGAATACCGGAATAGCATTAGTCAATGTAACCGCTCCGTTCGCCTGCGAAAACCGCTGGCTTACTGTTATTGTTGTTGACGTTTTTGCGCTTACCGTCATAGGATACGTAGCCGCGTCAGGCCATCCCGCACTTGCTATGATGTAATCTCCAATTTCTATCCCTGCTGTACTGCTTACAGCGGTAATGATATTTGAGTTTGCCGTAAGTGTTCCTGTTGCGCTATATGACTTGAACATTCCCGCTTTGTCAACTACATATGACTTTATTTTTGACCGCGCATCCCCTGTGGTAAGGATTTTCACAATATCACCATTTGCATACCTGATGATAGAAGCGTTTCTGTCTGTTGCCAAAGGCTTTTGCGCTAACGTGAATGTTCTGAAAAATCCACCTTCCAAAAATGGGCTTGTTGAGCCGTCCGGAAATTGATTATTAACAAGATTAGTAGAATCCATTCCCGTATTACCCATCAATATGAACTTCGGCTGATTGTTTGTATGCGTTGCCCGGCCTACGTCCTCCTCCCTGTTCTCGCTGAAGAAAGGGAACCCACCTGAATAAAACGGAGTGACACCGGGTTTTATGTTTGAAAAATTACTCCCTATAATAGTTGCTGAACCTGTAGAAGCAGCCTCGCTGGATAAGTTTGTTGTCCAGTTAATTTTCGGCAGAATTTGAGCTGTTGAAAATACAGAAGACTGAATCACAAGGTTTCCACCTCCATCAATAATGTAAGGATATACCGGGAAATAGGGTTGTCCTCCGATCATCCCTGCTGTGTTGCCATTAAAATATTCGTAGCTGATGAGATTGTAATTTCCGTATGCTGTATAGCTGAATGGCGTTTTCAATATCCCGCCGGTAAATTCAGAATAATCATTTATCGAAGTAAGGGAGGTGATTTTATTCATGTTAAATACCCAACCAACAGCACTATAAAGGTTCCTTGTCGATAACAGGGAGCCCGCTCCTCCAGCCTCGCTACATTTGATCGCAGAATGAAAAATATTTATCCAGTAATTATGCGTAAAACTGAAATCCTTCGTATTATTTCCGCCTAATAAAACTCCGTACCATGATTTAAGGCTATCCGCTACCGTTATCTGCTGACCTGTGAACGTGCACTCCTCAAAGGAGCTCTCGTCGGCCTGAGCCTGCGTTATCGCTATCCCGCCTGTAGCGTTGAAGTTTACAGCCGCGCTGCTATCGCCACCCCACGCCGAAAAGGCGCATTTGTTGTAATGAACCAATGATGTCAGGGCGTCAGCCGCCCATTGATGATGTATAAGATATTTTGCCGGAGATGAGTTTGTCAGCCAGTAAGGCGCACCTGCAAATTCTATATTCTCTATTGTCGAAAAGTACATTCCCTGAAACCTGAACATAGTGCCACCCCTCGCACCGCGCCATGCAAAAGTAGAACCGATTCCCCGTCCTCCGCTGATACCTGTGCCGATAATATTAACACTCGAGCCTACTCCGAAATTGAAAAAAACCTCGTTGTAAATTGCATACCTGCCTTCAGGAACAAACAAGGTAAAAGCTCCAAATGTATTTTTTGCATACTGAAAAGCAGCCAATAAAGCTGGCCTGGAGTCCGCGATGCCATCGCCTATATTTGCCGTCCCCGCAAACCATTTCAGATTTATATAAGTCTCCACTTTGCGTTTCAAGCGGGTACCATCAGCTGCGACAATAGTCATGAAATTATCGTCAGCCGTTGTAACGTCCGCCCGATCCGGAATAAAATCATAAACATCCTTATTGGTGACTACCCGGTATATTACCGTGTCAACGATAGGTATTGCTCTTATTTGCGAAACTGAAGAAACGTTAACGGTCGGATTGTTAAGTTCCAGAGCGCCTCCGGAATTGACATTGAAAAAAGAAGGCGCGACCTGCAATGGCGTCGTATCATTGCCCGCTTTCAGCACCAGGCACGAATCGGCGAAGCAATTGCCAAACCAATATTCTTTGTTTGTTCCTCCTGTTATTGTCCCGTTAAGAAGAGTGCCGCCGGTGTTAACGATGATTGGAAATCCGCCTACTCTCTTTGCAGTAGTGTTGAGGTACGATAGCGCTTCTGCAATTGAAACATAAGGCCGGTATTTGAAATTTGCCGCGTCATAAAACATGCTCCTTGCATCAGAAGGCATATTCGTTACGCCTACCGGCTTGTTAAGTCCGGTGTGGGTAGACGGTGAATAAGTCTGCCCGGACGAAGCCAGGCAGACTAAGAAAGAAGCGATAAGAAGGAGGCTTTTCATTTTGTGATCTTGTTACGACCTTAATTGAATTGTATCAGTAACGGTCAGTACAAAAGGTGCTCTTGTCACATAGTATGTGAAGCCTGCAACCGTGAAGGCAGCCCTTACCACGGCATCGCCGACTGTTCCGTTGTTGTTGATGTTATGATACCAGGTAATTTTTGCAGATTCAGCTGCGGGAACTTTCACAACCCAATACTTGTCTGCCGCTGCGGCTGGCAGGCTGAACACGATATTTGCGTTACGCTGAATATTGATCGTTTGCGGACTGCCGACAGCAGGCGCGGTCGTGTCGTTGACATAAGGATCAGCAAGCTGATATCCGTACACCACCGCTACAAGAGCCGGATTGACGGTGATCTGAACATCATCGGTACCCGTTGCTCCGTCATTGTCTGTCGCTGTAAGTCTGAAAACATATGTACCTTCAACAAGTCCCGAAACGGCCGTGCCTGCCGCATTCGGTGTTGCGAAAGTTGAACCTGCAGGACCTGAAACTTTGCTCCATAAGTAGGTTGCGATCGTGCCATCGTCTGTTGCAGAACCAACAAGGTTCACATTGTTTGTAGGAAGGGTGATCGCCTGATCAGCACCTGCATTAACCACCGGATCGACATTGATATTATTCAGATAAGAGCACTTGAATATTGTGTTGACAAGCGTTGCCGCGGCATGGTAGGATGGAAGGTTGTTGCTTACTACAACAGCTGACACGTTCCAGGTTACCTCCGATTCGATGTCATCCTCGACAGGATCAGAGGCCGTAATGATAGCAGGCTTATCGAATATCCGTAGCTGTGAGCTGGTGCGGAAAAAAGGAATCAGTTCTGACTGTCCGCCAAGCCCGTTATAATGCGGGTAATTTGAGACCAGATTGGGATCCTTGAAATTAAGCGTCATCGTCCGGGGCCCATACGATTTAGCCCTGTCGCCATATCCCGGAAGCTCCTTCGCCGTTCCCGGATCATAATTGCCGGCCGTCTCCGGTATAACAATTATTTTCCCGGTTTTGATCCCGGTAACCCAATTCGCATTGAGCAGGGGATTAACCATCAGCGTTGCGATATAGTCCGAAAATATGAAACCTGCTGACCTGACGCGGCCAAATTCGCGATCGTTAGGATCAGGGCACGGATCACAAATATGGGCGGCTAATTCTTCTGAGCATTCGCCGGAAAAAATGGGAGAGCGGAACAATCTTATGAACTCTTTCATCTTGAAAAAAATTAATTAATGAACTTTTTAATTGCATGTGCACGCATCAACGCACCGTCTGTCGAAAACTTTTTTTATCTGGTAGCGAATTGAAAAAAATATATGTTCAGGAGCCAAATTGAATTTTACGTTTTGATACTCGGATCTGAAATTCCGGAGCTTGTCCATATCACTACTGAGCACTGTTATAGCAGCTGATTTAATTTTGAGTTCTTCCATCAAAAGCCCCGATAATCTGCCCGGCATTCCGAATACAAAAAAGGGTTCAAGCGATTCCGCAGACATTCTAATTTTGTCCGATTGAGCAAAAACAAAGAGTTGCATTTCGCTCGTCGATACGATATCATATTCATCACCATACGAATCTTTTTTCTGTACGCTGTACTGGTTACCGACAATCTTATGATATACCATCAGGCTGAACAGGTCATCAGGCGTCGCATCCTCGATCTCGCCATCTATGCCTGTTACACCCGGGGCAATCAGCGGCCGCTCCGGTTCATCAGTCTGAAACTGAATAGCACTTGCAACGCCGAAAAATTTAGCCGGCTGAAAATCTTTCCGGTTCAGCATGCCCTGTTTCAAATGATCATTGATGAATTCTACTATCGTATTCGTGAACGGCATTAACTTTTTAGGTTTTCGCTGATGAAGGCCTCTGCTATTTTGATAGCCAGCTGCTTTTCAGCTAATGTCAACCCCCAGATCCTTTTTTTGTAAGTCTTTTCATTGTACTGGCTTTTGCGAAAGTTTTCCGGATTCTTGAAACCTATACCGTATCCTTTTCCTGATGGCACAATGGAGAGATCGTTTTCCATTTGCCTGGTTAAGGAGAGGATGACTTTTGAATCAGCAGTCCTGCTGTACTTCATCCGTGCCTGACCTTTTCTGCTTCCCCTTGTCGCTACCCCCGCGTCCTTATTTTGTCCCTTCTTTGCCCCTCTCGTTACTTTTTTCGAGTTGCTGTAATTGCCCGTTCTTAATGCCATGTACCCCGGTGAGTAAGTTCCAATCTGGCCTCCGTCGGTCGCCTGTCCCAGTATATGCACCCTCTTTTTCAGCTCCGGAAGAACACCGCTCGCGACATTACGCAGCATCTGATCAGGATTTTGCAAGTCTGAAAACTGCTTCACTTTCAGCTTCACAACCTGGCTGATATTTGACTGATACTGCATCATAGACAAGCCTCCACAAAATCTATGTGACTGCCGTTGCAGGGCAAACATTCGTCATCTGGTATACAATCGCTACCGGCTACGTCAATGGAATTCACTGCATCATCAAACGCTGTCTGGTACTCGGTATAGAAATCAGCTTTCAGCTTTTCGGCCTTCTGCAGATCAATCGTCGTATAACGGTTAAGCCTGTCCGTTGATGTTCTTTCGATCATGAGCTCCGTTCCCAGCAGGTACCAGAGAGCGACAGAAAAAAGCTCTTTATTCGAGCATGCAAGGCAGTTCAAAACCGTCTTGTCGTTGAGGCTGTGGCCGGCGAAAATCCTTGCCTTGAAAGCAATCCCGAATTTCAAGAGAGCACGCCGCTGAATATCAGCCCACACGCCGAGGTAATTTTGCTGCTCTTCGTCCGCGAGTTTTTCAATGCTCTTCAGACTCACGCCGGGAAGCTGGTTGATATAGAGACCTGAAAAAACGTCGGATAACGTTTCCCCTGGAGGAGCCAGCGGAACCGGAGCTCCGCAACCCTGAATCCCGATATAATCTTTCAGACAATCCACGACTGTTCTTTTTTAAGCGTTCGTAGCTGCGTACCTGAATGTTCCGTTTACTCCCGTCAGTGGATCCGCTGCGTCGTATGCATCGGCCGGAATATTCACCTGCTGGTATGAGGCCATCAGATCGAACACCACTCCACGGCCAACTGCCTGGGGAAGCGCTCCGCCGATAATCATATCAGGGGTAGGACAATCAATCTCCCGGGCCTGGAAGTCAAACTCGAAGTCACTCAGGCCCGTGCCACCGAAGCTGTCCCGTACCGGCCAGCGCATAGTGCCGAACTGGCTTGTGCCAAAGCGGCCCGATTTCGCGGCGCCACGGAAGCGACAGATATTGATGAACTGAACAGCGTCACGCTCGAATAGCCCGAACTGGTTAACACCCCATTTCACTTGAGCCCGTGGATCGTAGTAGAAGCGTGGAATCGTTGGCGTTACAGCCGGCTTGTACGTTTGCTGCAGATAGAAATTGTTGATAAGGCCTGACCCAACGAAAGCGGCGCCATCCAGCGACGGCATGATCTCATTTGCCATTGCGTCAGCCATCAGCATTGTGAAGCCTTCCGCGAGATTATTAGTGGTTGTCGACAAAGGAAAATTCAGCGTCTTAGCTGTATTTAATCCACTCACGGCGTTCTTGCCGAATGCGGCAGCCTGAACGGAGAGAAGATCATCGTTGATGTCGCCGAGGATACCGTTAAGTGCAGTCTGAAAGTCGTCGATCACGATTTGCATTATCCTTGTAGGAGGCGTGCTGTTAGGTGCATTGACCATTGCCAGCGCGTCTTCGGCAAACTTCTCAATAACCTTCCACTCAAAAAATAGGGCGTACTTCCGAAATAGTGTGGAAGGGAGAGTCATTTCGAAACGGCCGGGCCTGTCCTGGATCGAACAGTCGTCCGTAGTGACTGTTTTTCCAAGCCCCATTCTTTTCCTGAACCTGATTTTCACGTCCCGGATATAACCTGAACGGTCGTCAATTGTATTAGAGAGAACATCCGGTTTATTGTTGTGCAAAAGGTAATCGAGGTACCCGCGCGGTGTTAATCTTGTTTCAGGATTAGCCGAGCGAAATACTTGCTGCATGGTAAGGTATACTGGCAAAGCCAGCCCGTAACTGGGCATAATGAATGCTTTAGAATTTGAAGAAAAAATTGATTGCCCCCTTTCCTGTCAGTCCTTAGTTTTTCACTAAGTCCTTGATTGTGGAATCTAATTCGGAAAGAAACTGCGTGTTAAGTTGTGGCGCAGCTACATTGCCGTTAGGTCCGGGAATGATTGTAGGAGGCGTTTGAGAATTGTTACTCTGCGAAGAGTCAGAATTTTTGAGCAGGCCGTTATTTGCCAGGGCTCCGTCTATGAAGGAAGGTAATTCGAGAAGAGTGTTTTTGTCGTCGTACGCGTCCGTGCCGTCAGCTTTGATGAGCTTCACGCCGGATTCTGTTTTGACAACCTTTAAGTTTTTTTGAGCGATTGCATCCTGGATCACCAGCAGGGCAGTTTTGAGTTTCTGCTTTGCCGGCATGCTGTCAGGGAGTGCGTATTGCTTCGCTCCGAGCATAGAAATTAATTCGTAATTGATGTAGTCACCATCACGCTGATCGTTAACTTTTTTCAGTTCAATATCGTGGGCATCCTTGATGGATTTGAGCTGCTTATTGAGGTCTGCAACCTGAACCTTCAGGGCCTCTTCTGTGACATTGTCGCCTGATTTCTTAGCGGCTTTTTTTGCCTTGTTAAGAGAATCGATTGTTTTGCGAATACGGGCGCGGGTATCTTTTTCGCCCTTGATCTCATCTTTCACGCTATCCTCCACATCGAGATCGGTGATGATCGTACTCAGGTAGGAGTCTTCGCCGTTAAGCACTTCTGCCTGAATCCGCCCACGGACATCTTTGTGGTTGATCGCAGCGTCAACGGTCATGAGTGATGATTCCAATTGATCTGCAAATTCCTGCGGAACATCGATATCCTTTGACGCTTCCAAAACCGCGACGAATTCCGGTTTTTTCAGGTCAAGCTTCCCCTTTGTTCCAAGGGATTTGAGGAGATCGATCAGCTTCGGCATATAAGAGAAAAATAATAGTTTACTTCGGTGCGCTCAGTTCAGTAATCTTTTTTGCTGCGGCGTCCTGAACGGTTTTGCGCATGTCGTCTTTTGCAAGACTGTTAACTTCATCAGCCGTCTTAGCCTCCCTGATTGAAGCAATTACCTCCTCCGCTGTCTTGGCAGGCTTCTCTGTTAACGTTGATGCAGCAGTGCTTTGCTGACCCGCAGCAGCTTCAGCGGCAGCAATCTCCTTCAGCTTCTTATTGAAACCATCGGTCGATCCGGGCTCTCCTGTCAGGGGAGTTTCAGCAACGTAAGGCCTGCTTGCAGACGCGGGATCAGCGATCGATCCGTTGTTGCCAAATTCCCCTGCGGGTGGCTTGGAAGCCAATTGGCGTTGCAGGTGATCGATTTCAGTAGCCATTGACTGCTGTTTTTCCGCAGCTTGTTTCAATCTCTCGATCTCTTTCTCCAGTTCCGATACGCGGCTCTGTGCTTCAGTACCCGTCACATACTTTTCATCAAAGAATGGAAGATTTTCAGCTTCCTTTTCATCTATTTCTTCCAGCTTCATCTGGGGCCCGCCGGCAAAGATTCTGTTGTTCAGATGCAGATAGAAATCCTTGTTTGCGATCGGCACAACGTGAACCGTTTTATCGGGTTTTGTGACTTTGAGGACTTTTGCCATGAGGGATTGATTGATTCGAGCGTAAATGTAATACTAAGGATGTATTTTTAATATTCACGATTAAAATTCACGTAAATTCGCTAAACGAAATAAAATGGCTATTCTCTTGAAAAATATACCCGAAAAGGTCTCAAATCTCATTTATGATAAACAGCATGAGTTCACGAAGGCGAAAAAACGGCGGGTGAGTTTGGAGCAGACGGTTGCAATTCTTTTGGAAACGGCTTACATTACAGTCAAAAAAGATGGCGAAACAACAAAAGAAACCTAAGTACCAGGACCTCTCCGTCACATCTGTCGATCCTTTTGAGATAAAAAAAGAACTGGGTGCCGAGGAAAAGAAGCGGCGGATGAAGATTTTGGAAGAGGAGAATAAGAAAAAGGCAGAGGAGCAAAAAAATGATGAGTTATGATGGAATGGATTGTGATGCTTCTTGCAGTACTTAACATCAATACTATTCTTTTGATTGGAGCAGTTAACAAAAACAGGAGAAATGATAAGAGCAAATGAAGCTATAGAAACTTATATTCTCAAAAGCAGGTCGTTTTTGATCTTCTCGGGAACAGCCGAGTTTGGCACAGCGAAAAACTGATGTCCACACGAATAGCCTCCCCGATACACTGAAAAATTACTCTCGTTAGTTTCCGGGATCATGCCATAAGGAAGCCCCGTTTTCTTGTAGATGGCACACTGATGGCCGTCAATCTTTCCCTTAATGATCGCCGCAAGCTCTGACTTATGAACCCATTCTTTTTTGGTCAACTCCTCACAAAATTCGCGGGTAGTGGTGAGGTTGCTGCCGATATACCGGTACCATTCCAGACCGAGATCTTCAGAGACAGTTTTGTTGTAGTTAGCGCTGTACTGGTTTAGTGAATCGGTAGTGATCTGCTTTGTGTACCTTTCCAAGCTTCCGAGGTCTTTTCCATCTGAAACCATCCGCTTGCGGAGGGCTTCAAGAAGGTCGGGGAAGTTGCCACCAGTTGTAATGTTTGTGCGTAGAAGTTCATTCACCGGCTCCAGAACATTTGCATTGATGCCCGCTTCTGTAAGCGAATTAAGGGTTGAATCGACGGACAACTCCTGAATGATTTTGAGCGTTTTTGATGGGCGGAATTTGTTATTGAACTCTTTGAAATACGATATCTGCAGGGCTGTTATCTGGTCAAAAGCCTGGACATAACCTGCGACATTCTTCAGATAATTTTCGTTAAGGATGATCTTTTCGAGTTTGTTCCGGATGCTTCCAATCAGCTTCAGATTGCTAACATTAGAAAGGATGTTGTCACCTTTTGTCTCAAGCTTTTTCAGTTCTTTTACAAGGTCGTTATACAGTTCTTTCTGAAGATCGGGGATCGCGCCGTTGAAGTCATCTACCGACAACTGAATGACCTTTAATATTTTTTCCGCGACGGTCATTTATCGAAGTCATTCAAGAGCTTTTCAAATTCATCGATAGTCAAATAAACAAAGTAACTGTCGTTAGATTTTGTCTGAATAAACACATAGATCAAGTCTTCACTTGTCAGGCCTTCTTTCTTTTTGGAAGTAGGACGATAGCTCTCTATTTGCATAGGGAGAATTTTAACGTAAGAAGAAACTTTTTCATTTTCGTCTACTTCTATGCCTATATTTTCCGCCTTTTCTATCTGTTCGGCGGAAACAATGCTGATTGGTAGTTTCAAAAATCGATCTGTGAACATTTACGTAATATTTTTTGAAGAAAGTTGTGAATATTTTTACGGGAAAGTTGTGTGTCATGCAGCCTCCTGCTCTTTTTGTTTCCCAGGAACATTTTGCGGATCAGGGTTAAGCGCTTTCATCACTGCTTCCTTGGCGGAATTCTCAGTCATCTTCTCCTTTGCAAACTTTTTCATTAGGGCCATTTGTTTCGTCCAGTCGGAAGAAAAGAAAGCCTGATCCTCCTTTATCGCACGTTTCACAAACTGCTCAATGTTGCTGCTGATAACGTAATCTTCCTGTGTAATACCCTTGTTGCTTAAGCGCATCATTTTTTCGTCGTCCGTAAGTCCCGGGAGTGGATTAAGTTCGTACACAGCGGCAAGCATATCAGCAACATCAGGCTTATTGTAAAATTTCTTCGCCGCGAAATCCTGTTCCATGGCCGCCACAAGGACCGGGTTTACCTTGCTTGTTTTGGCTTTGCTGATTTCATCAACCAGGTATTCGGACGGAAGCAGATCAAAATTTTCGGGAATCGGAATTTCGGGGCGCAGTTCCTTTCGTTTGTTCCTGTCCGGTATCCTGACATAATATCTCCATTCACAGATCCAGCCGATCACCTTTTCAATTGACCAGATCATGTCTTCCGCGAATGAATAGACGAAGTTGTTCAGCTCCTCCCGGTCTACATTCTTAGCATCGCCACTGATGGAAAGCGGTGTCTGATCGAGGAACTGAAAATTAACAGACGCAAGCGCGTCATGGAGATGGCTCTTAACCGACTCCTGCAGGAACT
The DNA here is from genome assembly GCA_041745695.1 of Chitinophagaceae bacterium. GTDB lineage: Bacteria > Bacteroidota > Bacteroidia > Chitinophagales > Chitinophagaceae > Flavisolibacter. Next base: position 26,262 of record JBGTIL010000002.1, read on the forward strand.
TCATAACCTCCACATCACGCTGAACATATCCAGCTGGCGGAACAGGAACATTTTGTTGACCGATAGCCGCGGGCTTAACGGCGAGCGAAACATAAGGCGAGAACTTAAGCTTGCCCGTACCTGCGCATTTTTTGCAAACGGTCGTGCATGCGCGGGTGACCGGAGTGGCAAGCATGGGATTCGGGTTCGGAACAGTTTCGCTTCCTTGAACTTTTCCGGTAGCATTGCAGGCCCCACAATCAGCCGATTGAATATACCAAAACAGTGGGTTTGCATGCTGCACCTTTACCCCCTGCAGGTCACTATATTCCCGGGCCGCTTCATCTAGAGAAGTGAGCATCGGATCGAGTCTCGTGATCTGGATGTTCGAGTTATCTTTCTGCTGTTTGGAGACAGCTTTAATTTTAAAAACAGGTATCTCCCCAAACGGATTTGGGTATTGAAGCGTCCGGAAGTCGCGGCCGGGGTTGGTCTGCTCGTAGCGCACAATGAAAGCAGTATTGATCAGGTAGAAAACATCTCCTTCGTTATAGGTTTTGTTGCCTGAACTATCTACAATATCCACCTTGTCCGTGCTTTTTAGAATGCAGTAATCGCCTTTGTCCGGGGGATAGAGCACCTGCTCTGAACCAAAGATGATTGCAACCGGCTTGAAATATTCATTTTCATTAATAGCGAAAGATTGCGGCAGGACAGCGATATAGGCATTAGCGTCTACCCCTTGCGTTTTGATGAGCTCAGAAAACGCCCACTGCTCGATCGACCCGTAGTTCGGATACGCCTTTGTGCAGTATTCTTCCAGCGATTCAGACTCAACGATAGACCGGTCATTGTTCACAGGGAACTTGATCATCCAGTCTTTCGAACGCCGGATTTTGCCGAGCGAGTTAAGAACTTTCTGCGGAGGATTAGCGGTCTTGCTTTTGTAGATCTTCTTTCTATACTCATGAACATCTTCTGACTCTGAAGGCCGGCGCTCTTCCACGAGCAGCTTGGGATATTCTTTGTTCAGATGCGTCTGCATTGCATCAGCAAGCGTCTTACACTCATCATAATTTTTGTGTTTTTTGCCTCCGTTAAGATAATCCCGGAGCTCAGTGGGTGTTGGAAAAATTGCGGGCATGATTAGAATATTGAACCTGTTATGAAATAATTTTTTGAGCCGTTAACGCGCCACGAAAACACCTGGAACGCATCGTTGGAGCCGGAATAGAGTTCAGCTGGTCCCGCTGCATCTGATGCCACGACCCTTAGCGATGCCTGCGCGCCGTACTGCGCATTGATGATGACCTCAATCCAGTCACCGTCAGAGACATCCTGAAAGCTGCTCACACTCTGAGTTTCCCTCACCACTACATTGCCGTTCTTCGAAATAGAGATCGTTCCGGAAGCATTATTATACACCGAGAATTCATATGACATGCTCGACTGGGACACGGTTATCTGAGATTCGGAAACGACCTCGTTTGTGTAGAGGCTGTATTCCGTGTTGCTGCATTTGCTACGGGCTTTGAAACGGTATGTTCCGGCCTGCAGGGAAGCTTCAGTATAGTATATCGTAAAAGGATTGAGCGCAGTATTGAAGTTTGCAGACGGGAAAAGCTGGGTCACTACAAAGCCGTCGGGCCTGGTTACCCTTAGCTCAACCCCGTCCGGAACGGGGTTTGTAAGATAGGTACGGAGCTGAAATTCGTTTCCGGTAAGATCGACAAAGAAAAGTTCCCCGGGCGCGGTACATGTCCGCTGGCCTGAAGTAACAAAGGACTTAACGCTGCCAAAAAGCCCGTACGTCGATCCGCATTTTGCAGCCACTTTCACCTCGTAGTCTGTACCAGCAAAAAGACCTTCAATCGTAATATTTTCCTGCAGGGGAATGGTGAGACCTGTCCAGGATGATGCGCCAAGCTTGCGGTAGTTAATTATAATTTCAGTCGCAAACCGCGATGGCTGAAAAAGCAGCTGGGCTGAAGTGCCTGTAATGCTTCCAATGCTGAGCACCGGTGCGCGGCATTCCGTTTCCCTTTTTTCGCAGTTGCTGTTTGAATAGCCGAACGACGCGACAGTGACGACCGTTTTCCCTTGCGCCTTGATAACAGTCGCGTCATCGTTCCAGGAAGGTTGGTAGTCACCCTTATCAATCACCTGAGCCGGCGTTTCAATCATGTGACTGCAATCGATCGTAACATTATCATGCATCATAACGACCGCAAAATAGCGGTGCATTTCTTTTGAGAAAAAGTCTGTCTGCAGCTCATACTGTTCATCGAGCGAAGCGCTGAGTAGTTTTCTCCTGCCGTTTGAAAACTGATAGACACTTTTTTTTGATGGCCAGGTGGGCCTGTTGCAAAAAAATGGCAGTCTTACTTTGTTAGTTGCAATACCGTCGTAGAAAAACTCGAAGGCATTCTCATTGTTCGAATATTCGAGGTTGCTTGTGTATTTGTCGGATATCAGCACCCGGAAGCGGTTGCTCGTGCCGAGGATAACGCCGGCTTCATTACTCACGGTATAGCTGAAACAATCGCCAGGTTTGAAATGAGGGCTTATGAGGCTGTCAGGCGCTGCAAAATGACCGGCCCCCCAGAAAGTCTGCAGTGTATTTTCTATCCCGCCCGCGAGAGCAAACCCGGGAGCATGTTTGATCCTGATCTCATCTATGTCAGAGGCGATGAAGGTGTCATCAGCCGCTACGCTGTAGCCGAAATCAGAAAGCAGTATGTCTCTGAATTCAGCATAAGAAAGATGGCGGCCATAATTTTTCACAGTGCCTGAAATCGTGATCGAATAGAGGTAGAAAAGGCCCGGGTATGATGGGATTGCAGATGGTATCTTCATTTTGTAGGCAAGAATTTGAGCGTATACAGGAGCAGGAAATGCCGGCACTGCGTCACCCAGCAGGTTCGTAACTCCAAGGCGAAGCCTCTGATCAAGCGCAAGAAAGCCCGTAACAGCAAACTGAAAGGCAACGTCAAATTTTCCATATGCCGGCAGGATATAATCCGCATTTTCAAAGCGGATGAAACTGAACTTCACGGATGATATTGTTACTGGCATGTTATGAGTTTATAATTTCTTCAAAAATATCTTCCGTAAGTAAACCGTCTTTAGTGGGGTGTGGATCGTGAACTAATTGGCCATTTTTGTATACACACATATGCATTACGCCTCTTGGAGACATGCCAGAAACCAAGTAGAATTTATCTCTACACTTATCGAGGTAGTTGCTTCTGCAATCAGCATCAAAATCGTTATCATGGAACACTTTGTATTGATCATTAACGATCAGTTCATAGCCTATTGATTTAAGAAACGTTTGCATAACGATTGACCAAAAAGTGTCATCTACATGAAAAGCACTTTCCACATTTGGCACTTCGGTAACTGGTCTTTCCAAAATAGATGCAATTGCGGCTGCATAGCAATTTCCACGGACGATCATTTCGCCTTGTGAATTTTTAACAACGACCTTAGTCTGTACAATTGGTATCATGTTATTTGAGGAATTAGCGTGAAATCAGCCTGACCGTCGTTTGGCTTATAATCGATCTGGTCAACCCATCCGAAACCATTCTCGCAGGACGATGTGAACTCGATAAGGCCGTAGGGATTAGCCTGGATGTTCTTGTATTCGTTTGTGCCTAACGGATAGCTGAACCTGATACGTTCAGGAAGCATGATCGGCAGCGCCTGACGCTGGTCAGCAAAGACACTCAGCGACAGATCATCGTTCTCTTTCAGTTTTGAAACTTCCAGCTTACAAAAGAAAGTATTGAGGTTCCCTTCGGCGATATAGTTTCCATCCCCGGAACCAAAAGTGATCCTGTGCCCTGTATTGACGTTGCGGTAGCTGCCTATCACGCGGTCAAACCACTTCAGCGCATTCCTCAGCGGAGAGATACGGAAATTGTATACCGTAGCAGGATCAATGATGTTTCCAGCCATGGAAATGTTGCCGAGCTCAACCCTGAACCCGACTCCGGTTGGCTCCACACAGATCATGAAAATATTGTTATCGTACCGCCAGTCAGCGCTGCTGTTTCCTTTTCGTCGAGTGACTTCTATAGCATACCCGGAGGCTATGAACTTACATATCTGCTCGAGGGTGTTTTTCACCTGGGGGATGTCAAGATTATATTCTCTTTTTGTAAGAAATTCATCAAGGCCGTTATGCTCTTCGGCTTCCCATTTGTCATATCCGAATTTGAAAGTTGAATATATCTCCGAGGCCTGCGCCGATCGCTGGACCTTGTTGACATTCAGGCACCGGTGGATCACGGCAGACTTGTAGAACCATTTCCAGTTTTCTATACGTACTATGCTGTCACCTTCGAGGCCGAGGCCGATGTTATCCGTTGCGGCGAGGCTTTCGAACAAGTCTTTCATCGAAAGAAACATGCCTGGAACCGAGCCGTCGGGGAGCTTAGCCTGCCGGATCCGGAGACCGTTGGTGAGTACACGCTGCGATCCGCAACCGTTTGCCGGGAAGCGGTAAGGCTCTGAATTATAGCGCCCGAAATATTCCGAATACAGCTTCAGCTTATTGTTCGTGATTGACTCAATTACCCGGCTTATCGTTTCATTGATCATGAAGGCTTTTGCGGTAGTAGCTTCAGCTTTTGAATCACTGCTTACTTTGAAAAATGAATCATCGGTAAGTGAAATTTTCAGCCCGGCCCATGGCGTGAGCGCGACATTGGTCGAATTTCCGGCTTCAAGCAGGAAACATATCCATACCTTATCCTCTCGACCAAGGACAAATGACCCATTAAGAGGAATATCAAATGCTGTCTGGCGCGACTGGAGGCCGCTGCCTGGTAGAAAGGCGCCGTTGTAAGCGGCAATAGAAACTGGCGCGATGGCATCGACCGCATTTTTCCCGTATTTCACAGCGACTTTCAGATCAATTACAATTCCTCCCGATCCGCCGTGAGGCAACCAGCTTACATCGAAGCTTCCTTTCAGTCTTGCAGTGAAATTGTAAGTGTTCTTGTTAATGATCGTGCTATCAGGATTAACGAGCAATATTTCACTTCCGTCGAGAGCTTCGCTGATTGCGTTTGTGTATCTGACGTAATCGAACTGATAGCTCGGCTTGAAATCGGTGATCTCACCGAGAGAGGTATTGTTGAATTTCGGAAGGATAATTCCCTTTGTTACCTGGTTTGGAAAGATGGTGAAATCTGTGTCGAACAAAATATCATAGAAAGAATTCCCCTCCTCGTTTTTTGTCGCTGCTTCAGATCTGATCCTGATCGTCTTGGAAGGAAGCGTAAGATCAAAGTTCAGAAAGGCGTACGGACTGAGTTCGGTAACACCGTCGAAGCCCTTTGTTTTTGTGACGTCAACAGCCTGATCAAACCGGTTGATGAAGTCTACGATCGGCCCCGTCTGATCTATATCTATTTCCACAAAGCAATCACGCTCACAAAAAAAGCGGTATGAAGGAAAAACAAAGATCCCGCGGTGAGCTTCAGGACGGCCGCGTGTTGTCATCTCTTCAATCAGGAGTTGATAATAGCCTTTGGCGCCATGGGCTTCATATTCTGCTTTGAGGAGCCATGCTGCTTTCTCAAAGAACTGGAAGTTGTTGCCCTGTATCTCCCGGAACGTGCCATGGCGCTGCGGATGACGCTTCAGGCGGAGGGAAAATTCCATCCATCCGTTGGGTTCATCAATTACTGTCCTGATGCCGTTACGATCTATGAGGGTGAAGCGCCACTGCATTACATCAAAAGTTTTTTGTTTTTGTATTCGATTGTTTCAAGGCCTTTCTGCACCGATATATTGAAGCCGTTCTCATCGAGACTGATGTTTACGTGCGGGCTGCTTGCAAGCTCTTTTGCAAACGCACTTGCAAACTCCCGGTAATCGATCTTTTCGGTCGTTCTTGTTTCAACATAACGCGAGGACACCTGCGGAACAACTGGCATGCTGAACTGATTATATATTTTCGGCATCTCGTATTTGATGAGGTAGTCCTGGAACTTGTTGTTGTTGATCGCTTCGAGGGCAAGCTTATGCTTAGCTGTCATTTCGGCCTTCGTCACATACTCACCTTTTGACGCCCAGATGGGTATTGAATCAGACGTGCCGGAACCCGGACCTTCAATCATCCCTCCCGTCTTATACTTTTTTGCAAGGATGAACGCGGTCGCGATAATGCTTTCGCCGATCACAAACGGGATCTGAGCGAGCGCCTTTGCGGCCAGTGGCAGCGTGAGAGGGTTCGAAGCAAGGATTGCCGCCTGTGCCTGAATCTGGAATATGGTTTTGGCGGTATCAACGCCGATATCGAAAATCGCCTGCTGTTTGCGGGCATTAGCCTGAGCCCGGTCAATTTCTTTCTTCCGGTTATTATATTCCCTTTCGGTAATCAGCTTCTTATCAAAGCGTTGCTGATTTGCTTCCTGGTCACGTGCGTAACGTTCACTATCAATCGCAAAAAGGCCGTCACCGATCTGCTTTGCTATGCCGTACGCCCGTTCACGCAGTTGCTGCTCAAATTGTGAGCTTTGCTGGACGATTTGTAGCCTTTGATTCCAGTACTCGAGGTCCTTAGCTGCAAGCGCATCGTAATACTCGTCTTCGCTAATTACGTGAGCATCCAACTTGTTTTTGAGATAATTGTAGTAGTTGTCCGTTTGTATTTGCGAGAAACGGGTGACATCGGCTTCCGCCTGTTTCCTCTCGGCTGCTGTTGATTTCACATCAAACAAAACAGCCTGGTTTTTTAGGATTTCAGCCTGGTACTTTTTGTCGCTGTAATTGAAGTCATTTTCTATCTCAGCGGCTGCTTTCTGCCTTTCAAGCTGCTGCTTATCTACGAGCGCCTTTTGGTATACAGCTGAAATTCTAAGGCGCCGGAGCTCTTCGTGTTTCTCAGAGGCCTGGATCCCGATCACTTCAAGCGCTGCCTGCTCATCGATCAGGTTCTTACGAAGCTCGAGTACCTTGCCGTTAGTCTCAGCAACATTATTCAGCTGGAGGATAGAGAGCTGAGCCTGGTTTTCAGCCACCCGGCTGTTGATTACATCCTCCGCCTGCTTCTGATTGAAAGCCTCGACGAGCTTTTGTCTTTCTCTGTAGTAATTAGCATCAATCAGCTTCTTTTTGCCGGCGGCAAGCTCCTGATCTTTCAGTTCCAGATCCCGCGCTGCCTGCAGGGCCTGTAGCCTGAAATCAAACTCTTCCCGGCTCCCCTCTTTTGCTTTCAGCACCTGGGCGTCAATCGCAGCCATGGCGTCTTCAAGGGCTTTTTTCTGAAAGGCAAACCGGAGGTCAGCGATTTCTCTGACACCTTCAGCTTCAATCTTTGCCCTTTCTCCGCTAGTGAGATTCGGGTTAGACTTCTTTTCTTCCGCGATACGTGCCCGTATAGCTGCGATCTGGGCCTGAAGCTCAGCCTCACTACCTTTTTTTGCCTGCGCAACTCTTGCCTCTGAATACGCGGTTGCTGATTTCAAACTACTGAGATACCCCTGCCTTTCAGCTTCGCCGCGTTTCGCGAGGGCGTCAACATAATCATTGCTGATTTCAGACTCAATCCTGGTGATCGTATCTCCGAGCTCAGATTTGCTTTTCGCTGTCGCGTCATCGACCGCAACTGTCTCATCGTACACCTTGCGGAGCTTGTTCAGCGATTCCTGCCGGGCCTTGTTCCTCACATTGATATTAGAAACTTCCTGTTTGGCCAGTTCGACATCTGTCACACCCCGGGCCTTCATGTCCGAAAGGATCCTTTTGTTTGCACGGTCAATACCGGCAAGGTCTGCCTCTAACAATTTCCCGCCTTCATTAAGAGCTCCGTTAAGCTTTCCCTGTGCCCGGGCAGCATCTGTAACACGGCTCGTAAACACCAGCACCAGGGATGCCAGGGATGCCAGGGCAACGATAACAATTCCGATCGGATTAGCAGCCATCACGGCGTTAAGTACCCGCTGAGCCGCCGCTGCGGCGTAACGAACAACAATATTTTTTGATTCGGCCGCCGTCTGGAGTTCAGTAGCGAGCGCGGATATTTTCCTTTGCGCGTTTTCTATCAGCAGTACCGCAGCGCTTTCTTTTTGCAAGCTCTGCTGGATAGCCTGCAGGCTGTTTGAAAGTAGCATAAGGGCGTTGAGCTTAACCAGCGCCTGCTCAAACTGCTCGTTCTCTGTTCCAAGCAATGCCTGTGCAGCCTGTGCACCGGCAATCGTTTGGGTAGCAGTTGCCATGATCTGTACGAATCCTTCAATGTTGCGTGTGTCGCTACCCGTTTGGGATATCTGCTGAGCAACATCTTTCAGCGCATCATCAAGCTCGCCCGCCTTTTGAATGAGCGCGTCAATGGCCGGCCCCGACTCGCCCGCCACCTGCCTTGTTGCAATCTCTTCCTTCATAGCCCTGAGCTCCGATCGTAGCGATTTTGTCTGAGTGGATGTCTTTTCCTCTGCCTCTCCAAAAGTCTTCAGTATCTCAGTGCCGGCTCCCACCAGGTCGTTCAGCTCTTTCCATTCGGAAGTACCCGGGTTCAGGTCAGCGAGCTTCTTTTTTGCAACTTCGAGTACCAGGTTCAGCTGCTGAAATTCATCCTTCGTTCCTTTGAGGTTACCCATCAGGGTTTGCAGCGACTTGTTGTATGTTCCACCCACGGCAGACTTATCGAGATTCTTGAAGGCGGTGGCAAGTCCTTCAATATCTTTCTTTCCGGCCTTTGCACTGTCAGAAACTGCTTTGTCGCGCTTGGTCATTTCAGCAGCCGTCTTTTTCACGGAGGCAGCCAGCTCCTTGTCAACAGTTTCGAGTTGAAGTAGTCCGTCAATGCCAGGCTGAAGGCCTGCCGCGTCGGCAGTAAAATTGATGAGAATATTATCCATCGGAAAGAACAGTTAACGAGGTGATTTGCGCTCTTTGGAGGCTTTCTTTGCTTCTTTTTCAAGGCGTTCGACGAGCAGGTCAAACTCTTCAAAGAAATTGTAGATCGTCCATCCCGATAGTTTTGCGAGGTTATCGCCTGTTACCAGCCGTTTCAGTTTTTCGATTTCGTCAACTGATCGCTGGATAAGTGCGCCCGGATGCTGTCCAGGTGCATTTTGTTCACGTCTTTCACTATGCCATTGTAGATTTCCAAATTTTCGCCGGCATGCTGTAAATACGGTATCAATTCCATGATAGGCTTCTGCAAAAAAAAATCACGTAAGGAAGCCTCTTCCTTCCATTTTGCGATCTTCTTTTTGCCGTACTCATATTCATACACCAGCGGGTTCTCATGCTGATCAAAGAAAACGACAGCGGCCAGCTTATACATCAGATCAGAATCTTTGGGTAGCTGCATCCGGAAAAGGAGCTGCCGTTCTAAACGCAGGGCTTCTCCTGCCTCGATCGTCGGTCTTTCCTTAGTTGGACTCAGGCAGTTGATTACAGCCTCCGCATGAGCCTGCAAATAGGCTCTATCGCAATTCAGCTCCACTTCCCGGTAGAAGGAGATGGTGCTGAGGGCCCGTTCCGCTGGTATGTTGAAAGGGTCATTGAATTTGAAATAATGCGTTGAAGCGATGGTAAAAGCGTAATCGATGATGTGCTTCGAGTCAGGAAAGTATTTTTTGGGGTCGATATCGAGGTCTGTTCTTACCATATTTTAAGTTCATTCATTTTCGTTTCGAGGCTATATCCGTAAGCCGGCCCTGCGACCTGAAATCCCCTTGACAAAATCGTGAACGTGTTCTTTGTCGGCCTGATCCTGATTTCAAAGCCCGGATGCCTCTCGTGTTCGTGATGCTCGCGGAGCGATCCCCCACACCTGCATGCGGTTTTATACTCCCATCCCCGGCTTGTAAGTATGTCTTTCATTGCAGCCCTGGTTTTTCTTCAATAACCTGGTCAAAGAGTGCATTGATGCCTGCAACGATCAGAATAACTTCTACCGGATGATAATTCATGCCATCGATCAGCCAAAAAACCAATCCCCAAAAACCTGACATACACACAAGGCAATCGTATAACGGCTTCTCAAGTATCCGGAGTTTCATTCTGTATAGCAACACGCCTAAAGCAACACGCGGCCTGAAGAAGATCATTCCCTCCCGGCAGGAAACATGTATTGCTGTTACTTTCAGCGACGTAAGCAAACAAAAAATTAAGAGCTCGCTCATTCGATTACATTAACAGGGTTACCGTCCAGCACATTGATGTCTGCAAAGGTGATCAGCACCGAGTCATAAGTTTTGCCTTTGAACCTTAACGGTACCTGGTTATTCCACAAATCGTACACAGTCAGTCTGTACGCCCCTGAATGAGGGTTGAAGCTGCCGGGAAATAAATGAAAAATATCAAGTGTGATGTTTCCAAGCAGGTCGATGTTCCTAAGCGTCCTGATCCTGCCATTGAACCTGTTCTCCACCTCGACAACATATTGAGGCGCTTCCGTCAGCCCCGCCTTCAGAATGATCTCATCAGGGCACGCGGCCAGCGTTACTTCGTATGATCCGGGTGTACAACTCATGAAAGCAAATATAATACTTACGATTAGATATTATTACTTTGTATTTATCCGGTCGGTGGCTTGAACCAGCTGAGAAAAGTATTGCAGAAATATCGGAAGCAGTCGAGGATATCAGCCTGCTGAGCCGGATCTTTACGGTTCTTCTTTTCAATCTTTCCCTCCGGGGTTTTTCTCACATTCTCCATATCGAATGTCAAACCCTTTGCATTCTCTTCGCTGATGATCACATTGTAGTAATGCAAAATGATGTTGACATGTGTCTGATTATGCTCGAGGGGAGGGTTGGGTATAACGTTGATCTGGCCGTCGGTCAAATTCAGCTTATGCTTAATGATCAGATAATTCGTAACCTCTTCCTCATAGAGTGATGAAGGCGTATTACCTGAATAATCCCCGGTGATCATGTAGAGGTACCCGGGATAATGCAGCAGGATATAATCACAGAGGGCATCGGTGCCGGATTTCGGCAGCTTGATCGATTCGAGCACTCGTACCTGGTCGTCGTACCATTGGAGCACCAGGCATGCAGCCGGGTTGCGGTTGAAGTCAAAAGCCAGGTATAATATCTGAGACGGGTTGACAACCACGGTTCCAACATGCTTTTGCCTGTTGAACGCAAAAGCCCAGGGCATGTCATTTTCCTGATTGCCCCAGAGGCCAAGCGTGAAGACCCGATACCAGTAGGGATTAGTATGCTGCAACGCTTCATGAAAAGCTATCCGCTGAGGCGTAACATAAGGGTTGTCATGATAGGTCGTATGGGTGATCCGGAACTTCAGCGTCACTTCCATCTCGACTACTTTGCCGCCTCTCACCACCTTGACCGGTGTAGTGATCCTGCCAACATAAATCTTTTCGCCTCTGTAATTCGCGAAGAACATCTTATATAGCCAGAAATCCTGAAAGTCGGGAGTGTTGGCCTCCGGGTTAAGCGAAAGGAAAAGCTTAACCGGACCGTTGTCATTTCGCAGACCTGTAAGCAGGGTGATGAAAGATGTCTCGCTGATTTGATTACCCTCTTCTACCCAGGCATGTGAAGGATTCGAGAATGACCTGATTTTGCCGGGCTTGTCCATGCCTCTCGTGGCGAAGGTGTTTCCATTTTGCACCTTGATACCGAGGGGTGACGTTTGAAAATTGAACAGGTGATCAACCTGCCACTCTTCAGCAACATCCTTCAACATCTGCCACTGGGCGTCCTTGATCGATTCGTGGGTTTCTTTGATCAGCAGACAGCGGAAGTAGTCCAGCATCATGGACTGTTCCGTAAAGTATTGCGCTATGAATTTTGATTTGCCTGAATCCCTGGCACCGAAGAGGATTTCGATGTCTATGTCGTTTTCATCAAGGAGGTGATGATAGCACTCGAGATATGCGTCCTTATCGATATCAACCTCAACCTGCCGCATTATTTGCGGGTGACTTTAATCTTGAAGCTCTTCTGCTCGTTATCTTTTTCGAAGATGCCGAGGTGTTTTCCGAGATCCACCAGAGCTCCGCGTTTGTCATGCATCTTAAGTTCAGCTGTTACTTCTTTGACCACTGTGCCATCCTCCTGCTTGTAAGTCTTGACCTGAGATTTAATGCCGATAACAGGTTTTGTGGTCTTCCTGGAAAGCTTTGTGAGGTCCTTAATTTCATTTGCTGTGTTAATGAAATCCTGAATGTTCCAGAAGCCGAGTGATCTCAGCTCCTGGATGATCATGTCGGCTGAGAGCTCCGAGCGATCGCGGAGCTCTTCCTGAAGTTTTTCTATTTCCCGCTGGACGTTAGGATTTCTTAACAACCTGTGCGCTTCTACAGCTGCAACTTCCGGACTCGAAACAGTGAAGCCGGCCCGGATGTAAGCCTGAGTACCGTTGAAGTCAATAATATATTCCTGCGCGAAACGCTGTCTCTTACCTGTGAGGGCCATCTGTCAAAATTAATCAAAAAGAAGCAGGTTTAATACATAGTATGTTTCACGTGGAATGGGATCATATTTACGGCGTAGGCGGAATAGTAGTGGGCCTGCTCCAATAACCGTCCGCAAATATCTGTGCTATAGTGTTATTAATGTACGGCTGCTTGGGGGTATAGGTTCTGTTAGTCAGAGTGCGAACGCTATGCATGTACGATTCAGAACGGGTATACTCTTCCCACGCCTTTTGGTATTCGCTTTTCACCATCAGTGCAGTTATCTTTTTTGGCCTACCACGGCCGCGGCTTTCCTTCATTAGAATAAAGTTTTTGTATACCTAAAACCCTGAAAGCCTCGCATCGGTATTTCATGAGGTGCCATGACAACCGGTCCTACCATCATTACCGCATTAGCATTTTCAAACGTCCTTGACCCGCCTTCCGGTCTTCCAAAAGTCATTGTCTTGTTTCTGATTAAGCCGGAAAACTGGCTACGATGATGAATTTTATTATCGATGATTGTGTACACATACAGCACATCATGCACCGGAAGGTTTTTCATAACACGGTACCAAATCATTCCTTCATTTGTATTCATGTCTTTAATTTCCTGCAGGTATTTTGCATGGCTGTATTCTTCAAAAAAACGCTTTGGCAGCGTGACTATTATTCCGTCCGGATGCTCAATCATATGAGTTTATTTAATTGGGTTAGGAATAAATATATCCGCACGAATGGCAAATATCAGCCTCCGGTGTGATCTCGACGCCTTCATCGCCACAATACACGCAAATTGAATGGTCGATACTTTCATCTTCATCATCATCATCATCATCTGCTGCTATCTCAGTGTGAGAGTATGTATTGTCCGGATTTTTTATCCAGCTCCGTGTTTTATTCTTCTGTGTTTTTCTGTACATCTCCATGATTAATTCCTCACAGGTAAAACCTGATCGTCTTATAGAATCAACAAGGCAAAGAAAACAATCAGCATACTCTGTCAACAGGTTGCCGTCGTTTCCCTGGAAAGCAATTTCGATCATTACCTCTTGCACTTCTTCTGTTAGTTTCGAAAGGGTGGAAATTGCCGTAGCCTCCGGAAAGGCTTTCATACTAAATTCAGCAGCATCGTAAAATACTTCTTCAAATGTTCTATTCATATCAGTTTATTTAATTCAGTTATCAAATTTTCATAATTGTTCGCCGTGAATCTGAATACCCGCCATCCTAAACCGCTGGCGGTATTGTACTTTTCTGTATCTTTTATGAACCCACCCCTGGTTGTGTGTCGGCTTTTGTCACTGAATATACCCTCATATTCAACCGCTATCATAAGGGCTGGTATAGCCCAGTCAAATCTGTATTTTTTGTCCGGGTGAAACTTGTATTCCTCCTGCAATTGTACAGAGTGTTCTTTGCACCAGTAAAGCAGGTTCCACGCGATGTAATCCTTTTCCTTCGATCGCTTCGGAAAGTGCTTAGCGACGACCCTGCCGGGTGCCTGTGGATTTCTTTTTTGATTCTTATAGACTTTGTAGTCCCGGATCTTGCCCTGCTTTTTCAGGTCTTCGATATGTTTGAGGTTCCATGTCATGCGTTCTGTTCCCTCCATTCCTGGAACTTCGTTTTCAGATCACCCATGACGCCGGCAAGTTTTTCGGCAGCCTTGCTAAGCTGGGCATCTTGCGGATTAACCGTGTCGATCATCCTTATGGCAGGCCCCTGGTAATCCAGGCGATGGCATTCCTGATCCTGCATATGCAAAGCAGCGCGCTGCCTTCGGGACCAGTACTCATCCAGTATTTGCGAAATGATGGAAAGATCAATGTGGTCAAAAAGCTTCACGAGTTCGCCACGTTTTGCAAGTGAAAACATCATGACATAATCTTCGAGCCTGAAATTATCGCACTCATCGATGAGCATTGCGGCAGCTTCGATCATTTGATCCTCGTTCATGTTCCGGACGACATTCACCGATGCACAAAAATCTTTTACCAGCATGAAAACTACTTTCAGCATGGTTTTTCGCCCGTTCCTTTCGATCAATCCCTGCAGGGTCGGGTAGCGGATCACGTTCAGGAAATCCGGTTTACCTGCCGGCGCCAGGTTACCGGCAATGCTCAATAGTTCCATTTTTGCATCCCTTTTGAAATCCGGATGTTCCAGTTTACTCAGGCATTCGATCAATTGCATCGAAGACTGATTTTGTGCTAACATCTGCACCGGTAGCGGGTTTTGCGCCTTTTCCATTTTGGGTCGGTGTAAAATTTTTGGTGATAAATTTTCCGTCTTTCATGTCGTTAGCCATCCAGTTTTTAGCTGCTGCAAGCCAGTTTATTTTTTTTTCGTCTTTTGAGTCAGCCCAGTTTTTAATCTGCTCGTGGTACCAGTCGATATTCGCCGATTCGTACTGCGAACCGTTCAGTTTTTGCTGGAAAATTGTTTTGTCAAAAATTTCAGAATCAGAAAAAAAGTGTTTTTTGTCCTTCCCCTCCCCTCCACTCCACTCCTTTCCTTTACTCTCCTTTACTCTCCTCTCCCCTCCTTGACTGGATTGATCCGTGAATAATCCATGATCAATCAGTGAAATTTCTAAAATTTCTTCCAGTAATTTTTTGTCGATAAATAAATCTTCATAGTTTGGACGATTGATTACCTGATGTTTAGTAAGATTTGGAAGATAGTAGAACAACTCCCCGCCGGAACCCTTACCGGAAGTAGATATCATTTTAATAAACCCAAATTTTTCTAATTCTCTAAGCCAACTCTCAAACTTTACGAGATTTATCTGATCGTGCGGATAGATTTTAGATTTAAGCCACACTGATTTTGAAATAATTACTCCCAGATCATCAGCAAAATTCCACATTGCGATATAGGTAAGCCTGGCATCCCGAGTTACCAAGGCCAGCTTTGCGTCATCCCAGAACTTTGGTTTTATGGTACGAAATCTTGCCATTAAAACATTTTACTTTGGGTAGGTTCAGGCGACATTGCATGAGCGGCCAACCACTTGTCCAGCTCAGCTTCTTTTCTTTTGGCAGATTTCAAAACATCATTATCCCTTCCTTTAAAGTATTCGCGCTGAAATACCCTGACATCAATAACGATATCTATCAGTTGATTTAATTTATCGGTGTCTGTCATTATCTCTGATTAAAAAGGTTAAGCAAATGATCCACCACGTCCTCTTCCACGTCGTCAGTAGCCCCCGTGATCGTTTGAGCGATGTTCTTTTTCTTTTGTATCAGCTCATAGCAATACCGGTCGATTGTATCCTCTCCCAAAAAGTACGTTGCCGTCACGCTGTTAACCTGCCCAATCCTATGCGTACGGTCCTCGCATTGCTCGCAGTCGGCAAACGTCCATGGAAACTCTACAAACCCCACCCGGGATGCTGCGGTAAGCGTGATGCCGACGCCAGCTGCCTTGATGGAACATATGATAACCTGCACTTCGGGATCATTCTGGAAACGGTCTACAGATAGCTGCCGGCTGCTCATGTCATCATCCCCCCGGATCGTGACCGCGTCCGGATAGATTCCTTTCAGCGTCATAGCAATCTCCCGCAGGTGACAAAATAACACCACTTTTTCGCCTGCTTCGACAATTTCATCTACAAAGTCTTTTACCTCGTTCATCTTGCCGCGGGAAGATATCTGCTTCAGGATACCCATCTTAACCATGATCTCGCCCCTCATTTTCTTTGCCACCTCCTTATCTGTGCAGCCTTTGACGTCGCGCAGGTATTTAACGAAATCATCCTCTGCCTGTTGGTATTCCTTGCGGTTGGTGATCTCGCAAAGAAGCACCTGGCGGATCTTCGCCGGCAGGTCTTTCAGGACTTCCGTTTTCTCGCGTCGGTAGAAACATACCTTGTTGAGTTTGTAGTTGAGCTCTTTCAGGTTCGATGCCCCGGAGCCGCCCTGGCAGTAGCGATCCATGAAAAATTTGTAACCTCCGAACTCCTGAAGCCTGTCAAGGATATGCAGCTGGGGTATCAGGTCTTTCGGCTTGTTGACAACGGGCGTGCCGGCGAGCTCGAGGATATATTCCTTTCCTTTAGCTATCCCCATCACTAATTTTGATTGCTGGGTTGAGCCATCTTTTACCTTATGCGACTCATCCACGATCACTGACTTGAAAAGCGACACGTTCTGTTTGAAAGATATGTGATTAAGCCGGAGCGCTGCGTCTTTAGGCTTATTGATAGCCTCAACGAAATATTTTTTGAGTGATTCGTAATTGCAAATGAAGACATCCACCATCCCGACATTGAAGTAAGTCGGCCATGTGTTCTTAACTTTGTCGCTGAGGATCATCGCGCGTTTGTCAGTCCACTTAGCCCATTCGCGCTGCCAGTTAATTTTGAGCGTGGAAGGGCAGACGATGAGGCAGGGAAAAGCTTTTGCAGCAAGAATGGTGGCGATACTCTGAATCGTTTTTCCGAGGCCGGGCTGATCCCCGATAATAACTTTTTTGTGCTGAAGGCAGTAAGCTACGCCGCGCTCCTGGTAGGGAAACATGGGTTGCTTGAGTGGGATATTCACCTGCAGATAGGGTAGCTCCGGAACAGCGTCATAGTCTTCCGGCGCGTTCATGACAGCCTGGTCGGTGACATTGAAGGTTTTTTTCAGGTCGTTTATCTCCCGGGTTCTGTACGCCGGCACATACCAGGCTTTGATGTTACCGTTGTAGCGGGCACCATGGATTTTCTTCACAGCCTCAACCTTCCCGCGGTCGAACTGGAAGCGAATCTCGTAACCCTTATCTGTTTCTGTGATTGTCATTGTTGTTGTGCAATTCCTAAATGTGTTTTATTACTGTACTCAGCCTTTGGCCTTTCAAGTTTCTGCGTCGGCACACTTTCCTCCTCCAGGAACTTTGTGGGCTCATCAGCTTTTTTGCCCGTGATCTTTGCATACAGTACTTCTGTTTTTGCAGACTCAACAATTACTTTACCCACTTCAGAAATGGCCTGGGAGCGGATGATCTCCTTTTTTAAGTCCTCCTCCGAGAGATCTTCGTTACCGAGTCTTTCCAGGGCTGCAAACATGTGATCACGCAGATCACTGATTTTGTTTTTCATCGGTTAATTTTTTAAGATGTTTATTGATTTTCCGGTTCAGTGCACCCCGTAGTTGCACCATTTCAGCGATCGGCTTTGGATAATTATGATAGCTATTCCTTTTCATAAGCTGGCCTGGAGTAAGGAGCTCCAGATTCTCAATGTCGCAGTTCATCGTATCACCATCCTTGAAGATCAATTTCATCTTTGGTGGGATCATACCGTTTGCCTGCTCCCACCTATACCGGTGAAGCGGCGTCCAATTGCCAAGCCGGATCCGGATAAATTTATATTTGACTCCGCGGTTATCAGCCCGAACTGTGATTTCAAAATCGGTTTTTGTATTGTGAGGCAGGTGGCCTTTGTAAAACCTCGTTGCCCTGGTTTTTGCAATAGCTTCTGCTCTGAAGCGATCTTTGATTTCTTTTGGAGTGACGAGGTTCAGGAACTTCATTCTTCCTTTAACCAGAGTTTCACTGTATCCAAGATGCCGGGCTATTGCAGTAAGATTTATTTTAAGGTAGTTATCTTTAATATACTGGTCGTCTGAAGCCGTTGCCCTGGTTTTGCCAAGCGTTGGTGGGGGGACAATGCGCTTCAACTGAAGAACCTTTGCTTTTGACTTGATCGCCTTATACGTTTTTCCAAAAGCGCTGCAAAGAAGCCTGACGTCATGTATGACAGGGTACTGATCTTTCAGCACATCTATCTGCTCTTCTGTCCAAGAATTGGTACGCATCATTATATAATTCCCTCCAAATGGATAACATCTTGCCTGACCTTTTCATCACTGAAAATCAGGTTACTCACTGTTTTTGCCGAATGTATAACTGTTGTATGATCGCAGCCACCAAAAAACTTTCCGATATTTCGAAGGCCGATGCTTGTCTTGTTCCGGATGAAATACATGCAAATCTGCCGCGGCAAAACAATATCTCTTCTCCTTGCCCTGCTTTTCAGCTGCTGTTCGGTTATCCCGTAATGACTGCTGACGACTTCTATTATTCTTTTGACGGTGTACTCAAAGGAGCCTGCTTCATGCAGATACTCATCCGGGCTAACGTAGTGGCAGTGGGTGACAGGCGATTGCCAGAATGTTTCAGTGGTTGTCATATAGCCTCCTCCTTTTCTTCGAACATTTCAGTTTGCACATACGCCGGCGCCTGCTTCCCTTTCACGTACTGTTCCACCTCAGAAATACAATCGTCGATGGATATGCGCAGTTCGTTGATGAGCTGATATTCGCCATCCCATTTCACGACCGGTGTTTCAAGCCTCACGAACTCGCCGGTAGTAAGCTGTTTCTCGCCGATAAGGACAACGCCCTGATTGTGCACACTGCCAACGATTTTGAAAGCTGATACGCTGAAATTCTTGCCTTTTTCAGTGAATGAAAAAAGATTATTATGCTCTGTAAAATATTCCATTGCCTCATCATCAAGCTCTTCACAGATAGCAGCCAGATGCGGACTCAAGAATTTGAACTTTTCCCGAAGATCATCATGCACCGGCAATTCCGATTTGATTCGCACACTGTTTATAATGCCCGGCGCAATCGTGTGATCATAGCTGTAATGACAGAACAGGTATTTCAGTGCAGCGCCCGTGATGACGATCGGCTTGTCTTCCGTGTTGCCCTGGAGAGCTTTCAAATAGCTATTCGTGGAACCGGTAATTGTAGCGCCATCTTCAGTTACTTCGACATTTAATTTTTTTCGTCCCATGTGTTTCAATTTTGAATGTTTCCAAAAAAAGTCCAGTATAGAAAAGCCAGTTCCTGGTACCTCGCTTTTCCTTCGTTGTATAAAGTGCTGCCGCGCTTCACGGGTACCTTGAATACGCGGAAATTAACCTTGCTGATGAAGATCAGGATGTCGTTACTTCTATTTTCGATATCCATGTACCACGCGCGCTGCCTCGAATATTCAAAGTATCTTACCGCCTCTTCGCACTGCTTCTGCGTTGTGGCAGTTGTGCTTTTGATGTCGCCTCCCAGGTCGAAGGATTCACAAAATAGATCCCACTTACACCGGGCGTCAAGGCAGAAGCTGAGCCCGTCGTGTTCAATGCAGAACCGCGGCTTCACACTCACCTTTTGAAAGCTGCAATGCTTCAGCATCATTGCGCAAAACGGATCCCGGTAGAAGGCTTTTTTCATCTCTGCAGCTTTCTCGAAATCCTCTTTCCTGTATTGAATATCATCCAGCATGAAGCTGAAATAGTTTAGGCGCTGAGGCTCCGTGATCATGCCATCGATGAGCGACCCGAACTTATAAGCCTCTTCATAGTCAATGGCAGCACTCTCAGGCATCCACAGTTTTTTGACGTCAGTTAAGTCACTGTTGCTGACTTCAGGCCGGCTATAGTAAGGATCAGTCATGATAGTAGCCTCTCAATTAATTGTTGACCTCTCAGCGTCCTGTCTTCCTGGTTTAGTGATTTTTTCTCGATATCGTCAACAACCTCATTCACACTTTCGATCCACGACCGGAGAGCGTCGTATGAAGTCGGGAAACGATCACGTCCGTGAAGCTCCATCATGCGGTCATGAATCTTTGATAATGTTGTCAGTTCCATCATGCAGGAATTTTTCTGTTAACTGCCTTGTATACATCCTTGTACTGTAGGAATTTGCTTTCGATCTTTTCGCCTGTTTTGAGCGCAGTCTTTTCGCAGAAACTTTTCATCTGATCGAGCGTTTTGCGGCCAAGATCAGGTAGCGCCAAAGTTTTTCCCTCGCGTTCGAAATAAAATTGAAAGATTTGGGTATATCCTACCGGATGCTGTACTATGATCTCATACCCGGTGCGGCTTTCAGGCTTCGGCGTTGATACCTCAGCGATTGACGCCTCTTTTTCAAACATCACCATGGTCTGATCAGCCTGGCTTTTCAGGTCGAGTTCCATCTGCGACTGCTTCTGCTTTTCTTCAGCTTCTATGCGCAGGCGCTCTGCATCTTCTGATTCGCGCTTCCGGATCGCTTCCGCCTGCTGCTGCCTAAGAACTTCAGCTGCCTTCGCTTCTTCTTCCAGCTGCTTTTTTCTTGCACCCTCCGCCCGGGCGATTTCCTCCTGACGAATGCGGTCCTCTTCCGCCGCTTTTGCAATCGATTCAAGCTCAAGCTTCTTTGATGGAAGACGATCGATCAGATTACGCTTCAACTCTTCCAGATCGGCTGAGTACTGATCGTAGAAAGACATGAAACCAAATTCCTGAAAAGCCTCTCCGTCGATTTTTTTCAGTTCTTCGGGCGAAAATGGATAGACAGGTGAAATCGTGTATGTGACAATTTCTGACAGTTTTGTCTCCGGGAAGCTGCAATTAAGGTTAGCCAGGTTGGTCGATATCTCTTCGATGTTTTCGAGGGTAATCTCAGTAAAAGCTTTGTTCCAGGCCTCTTTTTTGCGGGCAAGAAAGCTATTGAGACATGTAGCAATCGCTGTAGAAATTTTTGTTTTCTGCTCAATCCGAGCCCGGGCTTTTGCTGCTGCCTCTTCTGCTTCCCTGGCCCTTCGCTTTTCTTCCTCTGCCAGCTGCTTCGCATAGGTATCCCTGTTATTCTGAACTTCATAGGGAACGGTGTGGGGCTTTGTTTTGTCGATCTCGTTTTCAGCAGCGGTAAACATGCGGGAAAACTCTGTCATAAGTTGCGTGATCACCGCACGCAGTTCTTTTTCTTCCTTCAGGGCAACTGAGCAGTTTGCGAGATACTTGTTGCTGCGTTCGTCGGCAGCAGCGAGGGCCGCAAGACGTTCCTGTGTGTCAGTTATAGCCCATGCAAGGTCCCATTGCTGGACGATAGATCTGCCAACGATCAGCGCTTTGGCCGATCTTTCCTGGTTAGCTTTCAGGATGGCAGGGCCTGTACGAAAAACGTCTATTGATTTCTCGATTACGGCCAGCTGGTTATTTTCTGTTTGCATGATTAAGAGTTAAGGGCGTTTTCAAAAATTATCATCGTCATGGGTAATCGTAGCCCCGGGCGTGTGGCCATTGCCGTTGAATGAATCGTCGCCAGCTTCCGGCGTGATCGGAGGCTCGATGGCTCCCTGACTGTTGATCTGATGAGTGACCGGTGTCTGTTGAACTTCGTCCGCTTCATCGATTTCGACTCCGAGCTGTTCAAATACCGGCCTGTTACCTGTAGCCCAACTCTTATCGGTCGCCGCATGCTTCACGATCTTAGTGCGAAGGAAACCGGCAAGAGGCTGGCCGCCGTTATTCCAATTAGGGCCTCCAGACTGCATTGATTTTTTCTTCCATGCCTCCCAGTCCGATTTGCGGTAGATGAAGTATTTGTCGTTCCCCTTGCTGTCTATCACAAAGCGAACGTAGCCCGCGATAATGGTTTCCGTTTTGAAGGTTTCTACGTGCCTGACCACACGCCCGTTTTCAACCTCGAATATATCGTCCTGGTATACGAGTTTCGCCTGGTCAACGTACTGTACCTGGCCTGAATTCATCAGGCGCTTGACGTGCGCCCCGGCCTGGCGCCAGAGGTAGGCCTTGCCGCCCAGCGGTACCAGGTAGACTTCGTTATCAGCAGGGTCGATACTGTAACCGTTAACGGCTGCCGTGACGAAACATGCGTAGAGGCTGAACTGGTCGCATTTTCTTAAGTCTTCGCTTGCTGTGAGCAACTGCGTGAAATGGGCCATCTGCCGATGGTACATAAGTTCACCCACTTTGTCCTTATGTGAAAAGTTGTAATTGTCGATATACTTTTGTCGGACGAGCGGCAGTTGAACTATCTGCAATGCAGGCGTGTTCTTGAGTATATCGGTAACTTTGTCTTGCGGCTTTTGTACAGCCACTTCGTTTTTTTGTGTTACTTGTTCCATAACTTTGCTTTGTTTTTAGGTTTAACAATTTGTTTTAAGAAGTCGGCTCAGAACCGGCTTCTTTAATTTTCAAGCGTTGTTCAGATCTCGAAGGGTCACGCCGGCCATCCATTTCCCATCCGCTCTTACAAAGTACATTTTCTATTGTTTCCTGATAGTCGCCTCCCTTGTATTCGTCGCCAAGCACCCCAAACCGAGAAACATACCGCATGACCTTAAATTCATTTTTGCGGGATAGGCTTTTGTACTTCTTGCCGGGTAGGAGTTCTGTGATTAGCATGATTATTAGAGTTTTGATAATTCAGATTTTGCTTTTTTAAAAAACTCATCTTCGGTTCCATTTTGTTTCATAGTGACCTTAACCGGCAGTATAGAACAACCTGCTTTCATTAGCTCCGGAAAAGGTTTGACCATTCCTGTTTCAGCCATCATTTGTAACATAGCTACACACGTTACAAATGATGGTGCTAAGGTTTGTGTTTGCGGAAATCCATCGGGAGCGCACAACACATACATTTCCTCGTCCACCAGTTCAGACATTTTTACGTTTTCTTTTTTGACTTTAACTTTCATCTTTTTAAATTTTTGGCACTTTCTTATCTCTGCACTTTTCATGCAGGATATAGAAGGTTATTATTGAAAGGGTGATGATCATTTTAAAGTTTTATAGGTGTTAATTATAAACATTTTAAATTTTTCAAAATTCTTTAACGCCTGTATACAGGCGTTTTTTAGAGGCCTTTTCCCTGCGTAATATATAGGGGCATAACTCTTCATTACTTCTGTGTGCAGATGTGGTTTTATACCTGATTTATTTAAAAATGCAGTGACTATTTTCCAATTATCGCTTCGGACTTTAGAACTTTCCCAAGGGAGTGTTTTATTTTTAGTTCTTGGAAAACCATTGCCACGGCCAATATACTCCCCAGTAAAAAAATCAAAATCTCCGTTAATCATATCATCAGCTATTTCACCCATAGTACTTATTTTTTACTTTTAAAAAATTACCGGATTACTATTCCATCCGGCGTAAGTCAAACGGTTACTTAACCGTCAGCCTCATCGGTATCACCCCGAATCATGGCGGCCTGTGCTTTCCAGGCTGTCCGAACATTTTTGACGACCTCGATCAAAGCATGCAAAATGTTCTAACAGCAGCTTTGATCTTTCAGAAACGATCATGTGGGTTTATCGTTTTTGTCTGTCGGCCTCTCATGTAAGCCGGTTTCAAACTCAGCCTTAACGGCTTATCTACTTTCCCTGAAAGCACCCATCAACAAACCGGTTTCGATTATAACTGTTGGAAGCGAGGCCAGGACTCGAACCTGAATGATGGGCTTATGAGACCCTCGTGTTACCGTTAAACTACCTCGCTAATCTTTACTTCGGTTGACACGGCGCGCAAAAGTGCGGCGGTATCTTTTTGATCTTATCCCATAGCCACTCTAAGGGGTTGAAGTCCCTCATTTCCTTAGGGTCAGTCGGCGGGTACTGCGGCGGATTAGCTTGTACTGATGCTGCGGCAAATAACATGGTTAAGCACATTGCGACAACCATTAACTTTTTCCTTTTCATATTTGTGTGGTTTGCGGGCTCATTAGAGAGCCAGCGAGTTTTGAATGTTATTTATTGATTTGATATACCCGCCATGTATGCTAACCATGCAACATGGTACACGTGAGTGCCTTTTTCATATTTCATCGCCTTGCAGTACCCGTTTGCCTTAGATACCATTTCTTCGTTTGATATACGTTTAACAGGTTGTTTATGAATTTCGTCATAAGCTATTTCTTCACTCGCTCTTTTGGTTCGCTTGATAAAATTTGACATGTTATTTACTTTTCAAATTAATCCCCGGTATAGACATACCGGAGCTCCTTATAACCCTTAAAGAAAAAACAACAGACTTTCAGTTCCGTTGCCCTGCCCACTCGTCCGAATCCTCTTTGACGTGCAGGGAGGGGTAGTTAATGATCTGCTGTCTGATTTTGTTTCTTAGCGTAATCCTGCGCCTTATCATGCAGACCAGATACCCGGACAGGAATGCGCATGCGTTCGAAATGAACATTAGCAAAATGATTATCATCCGAATAATATTTTAGAAATGATTACTCCAAAATTTCGAATCAACCTTAAGAAGCGCGGCTCCTTTTCATCCTTCAGGCGGCCTTCGTAGTAGGCTTGTAATCTTTTACTCATGTTGATTAGTTGAGGTATTTTGCCGTGATCTCATAATGCATGATTGCATACTGCTGATCCTTCGATGTGAAAAACTTCAGGCCCTTAGCCTCTGCATACTGCCTCACGATCAGGTAGTACGGAATGGCCGGGATAGAGCTATTGTACTGCATGTTCTTTCTCATTTACGGTTATGGATACCTGGTAGTGCTTTTCAACTTCAAGCATATACTTTGCCACACCCTTCCAATATTCAATAGATGTGAGAAACGACCTCCAATCCCTCTCATGGAAGAACCAGAACATGAACTCTAAGAGCGAATCGGTGAACTGGCCGCGTTCATCATCGAAGGTTACGAACACGATGCCGAGGTGGATATCATAGCTATCAATGAACCCCTTTTCGACAAGCGCCTCCGCGAACTCTGTCGGGGTTGCCGTGTATTTCAGTTCCTGCATGAGGATTTCGTATTCGCTTGCCGCTCCCGCTTCGTTGTCGAAGGAGGAACTGACTACTTTCAATTTCGGGTAAATCTGATGGTACGTGTCGAATGGTTTGATTACCTTTGTCATGCTTTTTCTTTTGATTTGATTTAATGACCCGGTTCACAGCCGGGTTTTTTATTTTCGTTACGCTCAAGCTGCTTTGCTTTCAGCTTCATGGCACGAGCCATCCCTTTGCGCCGCCAACTTTCGGTTAGCCTGTCGGCGAGGGCTTCGGCGAGCTTCTGCTTCTCAGACTTATCCTTAGAGATGTGGACGACCTTCATGATAATACTTTTCTGATTTTCTCAATGGTGCCCGGTGAGCCTGAACCGACAAGGGAAACCTTGAATAAAACCTCCCTCGAGATACCAATTGCTTCAGCGCAATCGGTGCTTGTATCGAAACTTTTGGCGTACTCTTTCAGTCGCTTGAACTCCTCTTTTGTCAACTTCACGCTCCTTTTTCGGCGGATACCACTTAATGGTATTTGTTCATTTGTCATATTTTGTTACATTTACTTTACGTGTGTGAAGATAAGTTAGAAAATATAACATTTCCAAATAATTGTTAGAAAATATAAAATTTAGATGTTTGATAATAAAACATCGCCTTTTTTAGATGAATCTTAAAGAAGAATACAATCAGCTGATAGAAACAATAAAAAGAGCATCGAAAAAAGAAGGTGTCACTTTAAGGAATGAAGATATAGCGGCCGTTTTGGGGTACAATCGGTCTTATTTTTCCACGCTCATGAGTTATCGCGGTAAGGTTACTCCCGACCACATCAAACTCTTGAAATTGAATTACAGTTCATTGTTAGAAAAAGAAACATCAGAAAGAATTGCGAGTACTGTAACAAAGGCATTGCAGCATCAAGAGTCTGAACGCACAGAGAAATTAATTTCTTCATTAGAGCGCGAAAACCAACACTTGCGGAGTCAGAATGAAACTAATTTAACTGATATAAAGGAATTTTTAAGAGTGAATCAGGGTATGATCGGGGCTCTTTATGAGCAGCTGGTAACGGATTCAAAAAAGGACAAAGCCTTAGTCGAAGAGTATCGGAAATTCCTGAAAAAGGACAGTTGAATTTCCGCGGGCATTGGGCACAACATAGCATGGACAAGCAAATAATTGATAGGAATAGGTTTAATGGTGAGTAGTGTGTATGGAATTTGGAAGGATATTGGAAATAGGATCGCAAACATACTAATAATATTAGCAAATCCTAAAAATATTAGTTTTTAATCATTCAGTAAAAATCAAGGACATGGATCAGTCAAATGGCTTTATGATGATAGGCTTTTATCTTTTTGGAATCGTCATATCAGCTTTCATTTTTGCACTTGTGTTTAACGTCTCAAAGCATATTAAGCTTTTGAAGATACAGGTGGAGCTCCTTTCAAAAATAGCTGAGAAATCGGGCGTAAGTATGGATGAAGTCAGCGAAATCGTAAACAGGTAAAAAGTATAAAAATGCCAGCCAAATTTAAAACAGGTGACAAAGTTAGAATGACTTCGGACGGGCCGGAATTAGTGATTGAAAAAGTATACTTGAATGGCGTGGACTCGTACATAGCCAAATGCTGGTTTTACAGCAAGGGGCACGATGAGTTTATCACAAAGGAATATGCAGTTGAGTTACTCACCCTCGTACCTCCACCATCCGGAACCTGACGTATTCATAAAACGCGTCAGCGGCTTCGACAATAGTCTGTTCGTTATTAAAACTGTTTGTGCTGATCGCCATCTTAATGCATTCAATTTTTAAGTTCTGCTCATCAGTCGGAGTCTGCATTTTTTCAAGCTTCGACTGAGTTGATCCTGTCTCTGCCATACAAAAGAAGTTTTATTAATCCATAAAATTAAAGAAAAATAATCGCAAACCCCACCCTCCATATAACCACGATCCGGATGCTGAAGCTTCTTGACCACATGATCAAAAGCAATGTAGCAAAAAACCTGGGGGATGCCGCAGAGCATATTGGATTCAATAATGCAAACATGTGGAAGGTCAAAAGGGGCAAGAATAAATTCACGGTAGATCAGATTGAAGCCGCATGCAGGATCACAGGAGCCAGCGCGGATTATGTCTTCGGGCTAACGGCAACGATGATGCGAAAGCCGGCCCGCAGGCCGATTGATCAGATCAGGGAAGCGGTGCAGACCTTGGAAACGATGCTGTCTAAACGCCAATAATAACGCTACGCACTCGTGCCACAAGGGTGTCAAAGCAGTGCCAAAATGGATTCAAAAAGGAACACGTCATCTTATCAAACTATTGATACTCAATGAGACCAAAGAAAAAAACTAATCCAGTCCTGGGCACTTGGTGACGGTAAAGGGTAGAAAGCAAGCCTTTTACCGTCACCTAAATGCAAAGAGTGCCAATGAGATATCAGATTACTGGCCGGCCCCGATCGTAAAAACGAAAAAGCGAAATGGCTATAAACTTTTTGCGTTGGTATTTACGGGTTTAATGATCCTGTATATTATCATAACAATGGCGATGACGAAGGTGATCATACCTATCCACAGGAAAACTTCCGATATTTTGAACTGGTTCATTATTTTAAAGATGCTACCAGTAGTGGTGATGATGATAGATACAAGCAGTAAAAGGATTCCGGTATTTCTTTTCATAAATTTTATGTTTGATGTATGAATGAATTAAGCATTGCAACTACAGGCGATAGCTATGACAATCGAAACCTGTGGTTGTGTTGCCAATGCCAGACAGGAAACGAATGAATCGCAAAATTCTTCGCTTTCCTGCCGGAAACAATCACCATAACTCTGCCCCGGCTGTCTTTGACAGAAGCCGGGAGCTGAATCGATTTGAGCAAAAGTAGCTTTAAACGCACGTTCACTCATGGCTTTTATGATTTTTTGACCATTCTTAAATTCAATCGTTATAGGCTGCCCATTCTTCAATATTCCTATTGTGCCATTTTTATCATTCTTCATTTTACCGGAATAAAGCAATTCATCCTGAACAATCAAGGTTTCCGCTTTGCGGGCTCTGACGGCATAAAATTGGCCTTTTTGTTTTAACGCAACAATGTAAATCAATTCATTGGTCTGGCTGGATGAAAGCAATTGCACTTGTTCAAAATCAAGATCCTCTTTGATTTGTGCATAGATATTTCCCGATAGGGCATTTTTTAATGCTGTTACGTCGGGCAGAGCTGGTTCTAAACCATACGTTGCGTAAAACGCCGCCATTGTAGCGATCTGCTTTTTTGGTTTTTCTTCCTCCTGGTGGTTTGAACGGTTACAGGCCATTACTGATAGGATTAATCCTAATACAAGAATGTACTTCATGATGAGTGGTTTTGATGAAGGCGCAATATATGACCAGGTATATCTGGTATTGTACTATTCACCTTTGTAAATTACCAGGGTCTGCTTGTTTTTTATTATCTTAGAATTATCTAATTTGCCGACTATGGAAGCACAAGGAATCTATACCGTACATGAAGGAAAGAATGTAAAAAGAATTCGTGAAATCTTCGGAATTAAACAAGATCATCTGGCTCTTGATTTGGGGATAAGTCAGCAAGCTGTTTCTCTGTTGGAACAGAAAGAAATTATTGACTATGACCTTCTGGAAAAGGTTGCAAAGGCATTGAAAGTTACTCCTGAAGCCATCAAAAACTTCAATGAACAAGCAGTAGTTAATAACATCAATAATACTTTTCATGATCATTCAGTGAACTTTCAATTTAATCCTATTGAAAAGATCGTTGAATTATATGAACGTCTTTTGCAAAGTGAAAAAGAAAAAAATGAATTGATCAAAAACAAAATGTGAATGTTGATTTGTAATAGACCTTTTTTATCGAACACCCTGTAAATGGGAATCGAAACTAAATTCATTTCCTGCATCATTCCTTTACCACGCATATTTGGAAAAAGGCATAGATATCCGTTACATTAAAGACCTTTTGGGGCATTTCAATATCAAAATTACTGACCACGGTATGCACTGGAATAATAAATTGAAGGCAAACTGTAGGGAAATAAAAGAAGAAACCTTATTTTGTTAGATCAATCAAGGTTGTTTGAGCTGACCGAAGCAAAGCAAAGCAGTTATGGCTGTAACGTTAAAACTAATTAAAAAATCAAACGAATAGAATCAGAAAGGTCGATACTTTCCGCCTAATAGCAATATTTACGGCAACGTCGGCCAACTCAAAAGTATACCGCAAGGCCCCGTATCATACATGTGATGCGGGGCTTTATCAGGGGGCCTTTCGGATACTTTTCTATCTGTTG
>JBGTIL010000003.1:0-21787 GCA_041745695.1 Chitinophagaceae bacterium
GAATGGCAGGAAAAGAAGTTTGATCCCCACTCTTATACAACTTGATACTGTGAATATTGGATGCGGTTGCAGGTGCGGCGTTCGAAGAAGACCCCTGGGAAATTCCCGACATGGTATTACAGGCCAGCATGTTCAGAACAATAAAGACCGGGGCACACCATTTCATGTTTCGTGAGGTTTTTGAATCGTCTAAAATTAATGTTTTATCTCCCACCCCTTATTTTTGAAGCGTTAAAAATAGCGGGGTCAAACAGGGCTATTTTGATAAACTGTAGTTTTAATGGTGAACATATCTTCTCTGATCGCTAAAAGGATAGCTTTCAACCAGCAGCAATCCTTTTCCAGGTTTATCATCCGGCTGTCTATCACTGCCACCATTATCAGTGTGGCTACCATGATCATCACGCTGAGTTTTGTTAATGGGTTTGGTGAAACCGTGAGCAATAAGGTTTTTTCATTTTGGGGGCATGTGCGCATCCAGGCCCGCCAGCCCATGAAAGGAAACATATCTGAGGAAGTGGCCATTGAGCAAGACGACAAGCTGGTAAAGAAGGTCCGCGCTCTGCCCGACGTCGCTTCCATACATCCCTTTGCCACCAAGTACGCCATTTTGAAAACTGCAGATGAGATGGATGGAGTGCTGCTCAAGGGGCTAGACCCCACCTACGACTTCAGACACCTGTCCCGCTTTCTTCAGCAGGGACGCTGGATTACATTCAGCGACAGTTCCTACGCCCGCGAAATGGTGATCTCTACGTATACCGCCAATCAACTGCACCTGAAACTCAACGACAAACTTCTCATCTATTTTGTACGTGCAGACGGAAGCCTCCGCCCCGACAAACTTACCATCGTAGGTATCTACAAAACGAGCATCGAAGAGTACGACAAAACCTTCGCCATTGGCGACATCAAACTGATCCGCAGACTCAACAACTGGAAAGACACGGAGATAGGCGGCTATGAGATTTTTCTGAAAGACTACACCAACATGAATGCCATCAGCGAAGCGGTGTATGAGATAGAAACATTCCCCGAGACCTGGGAAACGCAGACCGTGAAAGAGATCTACCCCAACATCTTCGACTGGCTCAACATTGTGCGCTACAATGGTCACATCCTCATCGTGATAGTCATCGTTATTGTGGTGATCAATTTTATCACCTGCCTCATCATCCTGGTGTTGGAAAGGGTGCGTATGATCGGTATCCTTAAAGCCGTTGGCGCCTCCAACTGGACAATTCAAAAGATCTTTCTTTTTCATTCCCTGCTCATAACACTCTCGGGCATCCTCCTGGGAACCACTATTAGCCTCGCCCTGCTATGGCTGCAGATAAAAACCGGCTTCGTTCGACTAAAGGAAACCGAGTATTTTATGGAAACAGCTTCTGTGAAAATAGACTGGACACAGGTGGGCGCCGTGATCGGGGGTACCATGCTCGTTTCATTCCTCGTGCTGCTCATCCCTTCACTTCTAGTCAGGAGAATTGAACCCATTAAGGCCATCAGGTTCAACTAAAGGTGAATTGCGCTGGTAAGTAAACCCCGGAGATAATGAATTGAAGGTTGATGAGGACGTAACTGCACAAACATCCAGGCTTTAAGAAGCAGTCATCGCCGCTGCCCGCTGATCCCGGTAGGCCTATTACCTCTCCTATCAGATGTCCAGATTCAGCCACTCGCTCGCTTCAATATTCCTGGCATACTACTCTTTGTAAAACGTTCATGTATCGCCATGAGCAGTACTCCCCTTTTAACTTTTAATCCTATTCTTTTCCCTTTAATTTAGACGCTTCCCTATTTTTGCCTCACCTTTCCAAAACCGACAGGATCTAAACCACCATCGCACTGTATGAATTTTAAAAAGATCAACAATATCACCGGCTGGATCATTTGTGCCTTTGCCTGCACTGTGTACGTTGTTACGGCAGAAGCCTCCGGCAGCTTTTGGGACGCTGGTGAGTTCATTGCGTCTGCTTACAAACTGCAGCTGCCCCACCCCCCGGGCGCGCCGCTGTTTACCTTGCTCGGTCGTTTTTTCATTGTCCTATTTGGTGGTGACAACCCGGCTTTTGCAGTGAATATGATGAGTGCACTTGCAAGCGGTTTCACTATACTTTTTCTCTTCTGGACCATCACCCACTTTGCCCGCAAACTGGTTGTAGGCACAATAGAGGAGCCTACTGTTGCGCAAAGCTTTACCATCATAGCAGCCGGTATCGTCGGCGCCCTGGCTTATACTTTCTCCGATTCCTTCTGGTTTAGTGCAGTAGAAGGCGAAGTATACGCCCTCTCCTCTTTCTTCACAGCACTCGTTTTCTGGGCTATGCTCAAATGGGAAAGAGCAGATGATTTGGCCGGAGACAATGTCATTGCCCGCAGCCGGGCCGACCGTTGGATTGTATTCATCTTTTTTATGATGGGTCTTTCTGTTGGTGTTCACTTATTAAATCTTTTGACCATCCCGGCACTTGTAATGGTCTATTACTACAAGCGCCACGAATACAGCCGCAATGGTGCCATCTGGGCTTTTATCATCGGTTGCATTATTACCGGTGTTGTGCAGGTAGCAGTTATCCAGTACACAGTTAAGTTCGCAGGCAAGTTTGACATCCTGTTCGTAAACAGTTTCGGTCTGCCTTTCTTTTCCGGATTTATCTTCTTTTTTGCTTTATTGGGAGTTGCGGTTTGGTTTGGCTTACGCTATGCCAGGCAAAAGGGCATCCATTTTCTGCAACTCGGTTTGTGGTGCTTCATTTTCATGATGCTCGGTTACTCAACCTACGTCACTACTATCCAGCGTTCCAATGCCAACCCGGCTATTGACATGAACAATGTAGACAATCCTATGAGCCTTGTTTACTACCTGGGACGTGAACAGTACGGCACGCAGCCACTCTTGTATGGTCCGCACTTCAGTGCCGAGTACGAGAGAGATGAGACCACAGGAGCCGTAAAGGTTACCGATGGTGAGATGAAATATACCAAAGGAAAAAATGCTTATGTTGAGATTGGACGTGTTCAGGAACCCGAGTATAAAAGCTCCGACAAGCAATTGTTTGTGCGCGTATGGGACAGAACAAACGAACAGGACCATGCCGACTTCTATGCAGATTGGTTGGGCCTGGAGAAAAGTCAAAATCCCCAAACAGGTGAAACCACCTATGATGCGCCTTCCTACGCAGACAATATTCACTGGTTCGTTACCTACCAGATGGGACATATGTATTGGCGGTATTTTATGTGGAATTTCGCCGGTAAGCAAAACGATATACAGGGCTTCGGTAATAAACGCGATGGCAACTGGATCACCGGCATTTCACTGATAGACAATGCCCGCCTCGGCGACCAGTCGAAGCTGCCTGACAGCATCAAGAACAATAAAGCGCACAACACACTCTTTCTCCTGCCTTTCGTATTAGGCATGCTCGGTTGTGTTTATCATTTTTTCCGCGACAGGAAAGACTGGATCATTAATTTTCTACTGTTTTTTTTCACAGGCTTAGCCATCGTGCTTTACCTGAATCAGCCAGGTAACCAACCCCGCGAGCGCGACTATGCGTTTGTGGGTTCTTTCTATGCATTCGCCATTTGGATCGGACTGTCTGTGGTGGCGCTGGTTCGCCTTGCACGAGAGGTAGAAGGCAAAGAGCTGTTCAAGCGGGTTCTATTTTATGGCGGCCTCGCTAGTTTTGTGGTGAGCTTTTTTGTGAACATCCATGGTGGATCTGTGGTGAGTACCTTTGCCCTGCCCATTGTATTCGCCCTGCTCACATCTGTATATTACTTCGCAGTGCGGGCTGTTGCTAATAAAGGCACCCACACCGCCGTAGCAGTAAGCTTTGCCCTGTGTATGCTGGCGCCGGTGCTCATGGCTTCACAAATCTGGGACGACCACGACAGGAGTGAAAAGACACTTGCACCATCCATGGCGAAGAATTACCTGGAAGGCTGCGCACCAAATGCCATCCTGTTCACCTTCGGAGACAATGATACGTACCCGCTCTGGTATGCCCAGGAAGTAGAAGGCGTACGACCCGACATCCGGATCATCAATACGAGTTTGCTTGGTATAGACTGGTATGTGAACATGCTGCGTTACAAGATCAATGAAAGCGCACCAATAGATGTGATCTGGAGCCCTGAACAGGTCAGCGGGCTTTCTTACATCACTTTCAGAGGCCAGGGTGCACAGGACAAAGCCTACCCGTTGTACGACATCATGAAAGACGTGATCGGACCTATGCTGAACACCGAAGACAAAGCCAATGTGCAGGCAACCTTCCCGGTGAAGAAATTTTACATCCCTGTAAATGCTGCAGACCTCGCTGCTTCCGGTACAATAGAAGCAGGCGAAGCCGTGTTACCGCAAATGCAGATCGACCTGCCGGAGGGACGAAACTACCTGACACTCGATCAGCTGACAATCCTCAATATCATTGCCGCTAATAATTGGAAGCGTCCTATCTACTTTACATCACCCTACGGTGAACTAGGATTTGGACAATACCTGCGCAAGGAAGGCCTCACGTTTCGCCTTTCACCCGTACCAGGAGAAGTACAGCAACCCGGGTTTATTTCACAAGCCCTCCGCGGACCCGCTTCTTTAAACGGCAATAAGGTCATGAGCATTCTATCCGGTTTCACTGCCGGCGGTGCCCAGAAAAAGGGTGTTTATTTTGATGAAGAAAACAGGCGCCATCTTCTTGCGATCAGGGCTGCCTATGCTGAGGGAGCGAGTTACCTGGCAGATAAAGGGCAAAAAGAAAACGCCAACCAGCTATTGAATAAAAGTGAAAGCCTGCTTACCGGTATTTCATCTATAAAGAATAACGGCAGGGATACCATTTACAATTTTCCTTATGCCATGGTAAGCCGGTACAATTCTCATAACCAGACTGCACTTTTGTACCTCGAAGCTGCCTATAAGGCAGGCAATACGACACTATACAATAAATTAAAAACAGCTATCAGGAAAGACCTCACTCAACAAAAGGCTTATTACGACTACCTTAAAAACAACAAGGAGGCGTTCTTTGGATCACTTGCCCAGGAAGCCGACGTGAATGACAGAATGCTTCAGCTGCTTGATGCTGCCGAGCAGCAATTTGCCGCACCGCCAGTGCAGGTACAGGAGTTTCCAAAGCGGGCAGCCGCCGATAGTGTGCCACAGCCACAAAGCCCACAGTAACGTTGTAACCAGCGGCCCGGAGCGGTAGAAACTGTCGAACTGTTGGAAGAGCTGCAGAAGCCCGATGCGTTGAGATACGTGTGGGTAGATGTTTTTGTTTAACAGCATTCTGAACAAACAGTGCATCATTTTTGTAGATTAGTCTGGCTATGATTGGATTTCATTTTACAGGATTTGATCCTGACAAAGAAGGCAAACCAAAATTTGAACAGCTGCTTGATTTATTCATGCAGCTGCTTACCTATACGAGCGGCGACGTGGGAGAAGCCCTGCAGTGGCTGAATGAACTCGACAAGAAATACGAACTCACCGACAACGAGTACGGCATGGGAGACTTTATCGAGGAGCTCAAGCAAAAAGGTTTTATCAAGGATAACGAAAAGAACGGTGAGATAAAAATTACGCCAAAAACAGAGCAGGGCATCCGCAAAAGAAGCCTCGAAGAGATCTTTGGAAAGCTCAAAAAATCAAAAAGCGGCGACCATCAAACCTTCAAGCCTGGACAGGGCGATGAGGTCAGTCCCGACAGCCGACCATTTCGTTTCGGTGATATGCTAGAACAGATCGACTTCACAGAATCGATCCGTAATGCGCAAATTAATCACGGTGTGGACGATTTCCGGATGCAGGAAGATGACCTGTCCATTCGCGAAACAGACTTCAAGGCACAGACATCCACAGTGCTGATGATCGACATTTCGCACTCTATGATCCTTTACGGTGAAGACAGGATCACCCCGGCAAAAAAAGTGGCAATGGCGCTGAGTGAGTTGATGACCACTAAGTATCCCAAAGACACACTCGACATAGTAGTATTTGGTAATGATGCCTGGCCGGTGGAAATTAAAGACCTCCCTTATTTACAGGTAGGTCCCTATCACACCAATACTGTTGCAGGTCTCGAGTTGGCGATGGATATACTACGCAGGCGGAAGAATCCCAACAAACAAATTTTCATGATCACAGACGGTAAACCAACCTGTTTGAAGATCGGAAACAAATACTATAAAAACAGCTTTGGACTAGACCGTAAAGTGACGAGCCGCTGCATGAACCTCGCGGCACAGTGCAAGAAGTTGAAGATACCCATCACTACTTTCATGATCGCTACGGATCCTTACCTGCAACGTTTTGTACAGGAATTCACCGAAACAAATAATGGTAAGGCATTCTTTGCTTCCCTCGATAAATTGGGCGCCTTTCTGTTTAAAGATTTTGAAAGCGGTAAACGTAAAACCGTTTATTAAACCACGCTTATTAACCAAAGACGCTAAGAACAAGATTGCCCTCATTGTTAAGAGAATAAATTTAAACCCATAAGACCGTTCACCAGGTCTCCGCACCCTGCTGCAGACCAGTAGCGACGGTCACTGGATTGGCGCGAATTTTAACCAGGCATTTAAAGATCACAACACACAGAGATGGATACAAAAAGAATCAACACGATAAGGGAACTAAAAGAAGCGGGCTATAAATCGAAATCAATAAAAGAGGAGATTCGCGCTAACCTTCTGGTTAAATTAAAAAATAAGGACGAAACGTTCAGAGGCATTATCGGTTATGAAGAAACGGTAATACCGGATGTGGAGAGGGCTCTTTTGAGCAAGCATAACATCTTGTTTCTAGGGCTCCGGGGTCAGGCAAAGACCCGCATGGCTCGTCAAATGACTGAGCTACTGGACGAATACATCCCAGTGATATCGGGCTCGGATGTCAATGACGACCCTTTACGTCCCATCTCTTCTTATAGCAGGGACCTGATCAGGGAAAAAGGCGATGATACTCCCATTGAATGGATGCACCGCAGTCAGCGCTATGGAGAGAAACTGGCCACACCCGATGTGAGCGTTGCAGATCTCATTGGAGACATCGATCCTATCAAGGCCGCAAACCTCAGACTTAGTTTTGCCGATGAGCGGGTGATACACTACGGTATCATTCCTAAAAGCAATCGCAGCATTTTTGTTATCAATGAGCTGCCCGATCTGCAGGCACGTATACAGGTTGCCTTGTTTAATATACTGGAAGAGGGTGATGTGCAGATCCGTGGTTTCAAGCTTCGCCTGCCCCTCGACATACTTTTTGTGTTTACCGCCAATCCTGAAGACTACACGAACAGGGGCTCTATTGTAACCCCGTTGAAAGACCGGATCCAAAGCCAGATCTTAACGCACTATCCGAAGTCGCTGGAGAACGCGCTTGCCATTACCGAGCAGGAAGCCGACATTGAAGAAGCGCAGAAAGAAGTGGTTTCGGTAAGCGACCTGGTAAAACGTTTGATTGAGCAGGTAGCTTTTGAAGCGCGTAGCTCCGAATTTGTAGACAAGAAAAGCGGCGTCAGTGCCCGCCTAACAATCTCGGCATTTGAGAATGCGGTAAGTGCTGCCGAGCGCCGGGCTTTGGTTAACAACGAAAAAAAGACCCAGGTCTGGATCTCCGACCTGATCGCCATCATCCCTTCTATTACAGGTAAAATTGAACTGGTTTATGAGGGAGAGCAGGAAGGTCCTTACCAGGTTGCCATGAACCTTCTGGACAAGGCGATTCGCACTCAATTCATGCACTACTTTCCAAACCCGGAAACAATGAAAAAGAGGGCACCACGAAAAGGCGAAAAGCCAGAGGTGGTAGACAATCCTTATCGCTCTATCACATCCTGGTTCGACAAAGGCAATAACCTCAACCTGATATTTGCCACGAAGGACAAGGACAGGATCAATCTTTTGTACAGTGTTGATGGTCTTCATGCACTGGTGAAAAAAACTTTTAAGCAGACGTCTGATACCGAAGCAGCCCTGCTGATGGAGTTCGTTCTGCACGGGCTTTCATCTTATTCGCTCATTTCAAAAAAGGTACTCGAAACCTCTGTTGAATTTAAAGACCTGATGGGCAGCATGCTCAACATCCAATCAACCGGTGAGGCCGATGATGATGAGGAGGATATGAACTGATCAGAGGTATCAGGTATCAGCTATCAGCTTTCAGTTATCAGCTTTCAGGTATCAGCTATGAGCTATGAGCTATCTGATTCCTGATTCCTGATTTCCGACTTCTGATTTCTGACTTCCGATTTCTGATTTTTGATTTCTGACCTCTAACCTCTGACCTCTGACCTCTGGAAGCGCTAGATGATATTGACTTCCCGTTCCAGGGTTACGCCGAAGGCATTTTTGACTGAATCTATTATTTCAGAGCTCAGGTTATAGATCTCAGCACCGCTTGCTGAGCCATAGTTAACCAGTACCAGTGCCTGGAGTGCAAAGCATCCCGCATCGCCTTGCCTAAAGCCTTTCCAGCCACACTGCTCAATCAGCCAGCCCGCTGCTAGTTTTACTTTGTCGCCGGGCAAAGGAAAACCAATGACGCCAGGATTGCTTTCCTGCAATGCCTTGAATTCATCAGTAGTTATTTGCGGGTTTTTAAAAAAACTACCCGCATTACCCAGCACCTTCCAGTCAGGGAGTTTCGATCTTCGAATGGAACACACTGCCTCAGCCACCGACTTGATCCCTGGCGATGTAACACCCATTTTTTTTAATTCTGTTTCTATAGCCCCATAGCTGGTATTGAGTACAGCTGTTTTGTTGAGGCGGAAGGTAACGGCGGTGATAATAAATTGTCCTTTATACTTGTTTTTAAAAACACTGTCGCGGTAGCCGAAACCGCATTCTTCAAGCGTGAATACCCTGGTCTGCTTATCCTCGATGTGGTAGGCGTCGAGCTCGTGAAATACATCTTTTAACTCCACTCCGTAAGCGCCAATATTTTGCATGGGAGCCGCGCCCACACTGCCCGGAATGAGGGCCAGGTTTTCTACACCTGCGTAGTTGTTTGCAACGCAGTGCAGTACAAATGAATGCCAGTTGATCCCAGCCCCCGCTTTGAGATAAACATTTTGATCATCTGTATCCACTTCGTGAATACCGCCCACTTCGTTTTTTAATACAAGTCCATTTATCTGCTGCGTCAATAAAATATTGCTGCCCTCTCCCATTACCAATTCCAGTTTGGTATCCAACTGCCTTGCGGCATTGAATAAAGGTTCAAGCTGGTCTGCAGAATCGAAAGTAGCGAAGTATCGCGCAGTGGTATCAATGCCAAATGTATTGTACCGTTTTAATGAAATAATTTCGCGAATTTGCGACTGCATCAGGCAAGTTTAC
Source organism: Chitinophagaceae bacterium (assembly GCA_041745695.1). Classification (GTDB taxonomy): domain Bacteria; phylum Bacteroidota; class Bacteroidia; order Chitinophagales; family Chitinophagaceae; genus Flavisolibacter. The sequence goes on from JBGTIL010000003.1 coordinate 9,355, forward strand.
GCAAAAATTATGAGTGTCAAAATTGCTACAATCATAGGCGCCACAGGGCTAATTGGAAACCACCTGGCACAGCTACTTCAAAAAGATGATCATTTCACCACGATCAGGGTGTTGGTACGCCGCCCCTTTGCCGGAACTAACTTTAAAACAGAAGTGAAGCTGATAGATTTTAGTGATGCCGAATCTTTCAAGCTGGGCATTGATGGCAGCCACACGGTGTTTTGTGCAGTCGGTACCACGCAAAAAAAAGTGAACGGAGACAAAAACGCGTATCGGAAAGTAGATTATGATATTGCGGTTCATGCCGCCCGTTTCGCAAAGGAAACAGGTTGCAATCAATTTTTGTTAGTATCGTCTGTGGGGGCTGATCCTAACAGCACCGTTTTTTACCTGAAGCTGAAAGGTGAGATTGAACGGGAAGTAAGCGCCTTAAATCTTCATTCGGTTTCGCTGTTCCGTCCTTCCCTGTTACTGGGCGAGCGCTCTGAAGAGCGGAGCGCGGAAAGATTAACCGGTTGGGCAATGAAAAGATTTTCGTTCCTCTTGCCCGATCGCTATAAGGCTATCACAGCGGAGGAAGTGGCTTTAAGCATGGTGAAGGCGTCTAAAAAGGAAACGCCCGGGGTAACAGTATACGAGTACCGCAACATGAAAGACCTGCTCTTCAGCCAAACTGATCATGCCGGAATGAAGCTGTAAGAGCTGCAGGGACCGACTGCAGCTTGAGTAATTTTACAGAGCGTCTACGTCTGGCAGGATAATAACGCTCTTGTACGCTTTCTCACTGTGCATCATGGCAATGCGCTTCAGAATATCTTCTTTACATCTCGTAATCGTTTGCGCATCCCGTGGAAGTTTAAGCAACATCTCCATAAGGAACAAATTTCTTACCCGGCTGATCACCGGCTCTGCCGGCCCCACCACATATTTTCCATAGGGCGCCTCCAAAGAGAGCGCAAAGCTTTTGGCTGCTTCAGCCACTACTTCGCGTGATTTATGTTTAAAACTAATATGAATGATACGGGAGAATGGAGGATAAAAGAACTGCTTTCGTTTGTCGATCTCTTCGTTATACATCCCCACATAGTCGTGGCGTGCCACGTGCTGAAGCAGGGGATGATTGGGAATAGATGTCTGGATCATTACCAGCCCTTTGCCGTCGCGTCTTCCCGCCCTTCCACTCACCTGCTCCATCAGTTGGAAAGCACGCTCATTAACACGGAAGTCCGCAAAGTGAAGCAAGCCATCCGCATCAAGTATTCCTACAAGGTCTACATTCTCGAAATCCAGACCTTTAACAACCATCTGTGTACCTACGAGCACGTCAAGTTTTCGTTGCTCAAACTGCTGGATCAGTACATCATGAGCATTTTTATTGCGGACTGCATCAAAATCCATTCTGCCCACTTTTACCTGGGCAAGATCCGTTTCCAGCACTTCCTCAATTCGTTCAGTACCAAAGTTTCTTTGGGAGAGTTTGTCGCTGCCACAAGCCATGCAGGAATACACAGGTGGATAAATGTTGCCGCAGTAGTGACACTTCAGCTTATTTGAAAATTTGTGGTAAGTAAGTGAAACATCACAGTGCTGACAATGGGCTATCCATCCACAGGTCATGCAAACCTGGTAAGGTGCATAGCCACGGCGGTTCTGAAATAAGATGACCTGCTTTCCGCGTTGCACGGTCTGTTTTATTTCTTCCAGCAACTGCATCGAGAACATTATCTTTTCGCCACCCTTTTTGACTACTCCTCTGAGATCAATCAGTTGAATCGTGGGCTGCTTTACATCCAGGTAACGTTCGGCTAATTCAACCAGCCCGTATTTGTCGGTCTTTGCATTATGATAGGTTTCCAATGCAGGAGTAGCGGTACCCAGCAGCACTTTTGCTCCAGTTAACGAGGCGAGGTATATTGCGGCATCACGACCATGATACCGGGGGGCGGGGTCTTGCTGTTTGTAAGATGTGTCGTGCTCTTCATCACAAATGATGAGTGACAGCGCATCGAAGGGAAGAAAGAGCGAAGACCTGGCACCGAGTACCACTTTCATCTCTCCCGATTTAATCTTATTCCAGATCTCAACCCTTTCGCTGTGATTGAACTTTGAATGGTAGATGCCGATGTAGCCGCCGAAATATTTCTGAAGTCGCCTGATGATCTGAGATGTCAATGCAATTTCGGGCAGCATATACAATACCTGCTGACCCTTTCGGATACATTGCTCAATCAGCTTTATGTAGATTAGGGTTTTACCACTGGAGGTAACACCATGCAGCAGACAAACAGGCTTTTCGGACAGGCTGTCTTCCACCTTTTTCAGAGCGTCTGTTTGTGCATCACTTAAAGTAAAATCAATCTGCACTTCCCTGGGTGCATAGTGGATGCGGTCTATACTTCTTTTCTCAATGCGTAGTATCAGCTTGTCAACCAGTCCCTTCAACTGGGCTTCACTTGCATTTGACTTTTTCAGCAAGGCTGATTTAGTTACTTCACCTTCCGTTCGCATGAGGTGAAGGTGGCTGAGCAACAGCTCCAGTTGTTTGGGAGCACGGCTCCAGTTGTTTAGCAAATCGGCAAGCTTCTCCTCATTGTCGTATTGAGGGTTCAGAAGAACAAACGACTCTTTTTTCGGGGCATAGGTTTGTTTTAGTGCCTCCCAAACCATGCATACTTTTTTGCCGATCAAGCGGTTCACTACGGGGTAAACATGCGTTACATCCAATATGAGTTGCACTTCGGTGAGGCGCAGTTCGTGTTTCATCAACAGTGCTTCTGCCACCAGGTATTCTTCATTGGAAAGGGATGAAAAATCATCACCAAATTCTTCATTGAATACCAGCACCGTTTCGCTTGATAATTTATAATGAGAAGGAAGCGCAGCCGACATCACCTCTCCCTCTGAGCACATGTAGTAGCTTGCTATCCACTCCCAGAATTTTAGTTGAAATGTCTGGATAACGGGAACAATATCCAGTACGGTAACAATTTCCTTGGCAGTAAATTCTGTTGGCTTATCGTTGTGCAGGCGTTTGATGATGCCAGCATACTTTTTATTCTTGCCTAGGTTTACCTCTACCCTGCAACCCGGAATTAAACCCGGAGCAAGGTGTTCGGGGATTTCCCATGTGTAGTTTTTGGGCAGCGCAAGCGGTATAATGATTTCGGCGTAACCCATTCAGAGGAGAAATTTAATCTTTTATCCACGACGCGCCATACCCTCTGAGCTTCGATTCCATTAATTCAATCACCTGCGCTTTCAACTGGGGTAATTGGTCTGCAGTCAGGCCTATTACCGGAATGTCTTCTAAAAATACAGCGCGACTTCTACCAGGCGTAAAACTGAAAATACTGTTGTAATGCAGCCGGTCGTGCGTATCGAGCATTAACACTGGTTTGATGGGCGTACCGGTTTCTATGGCGATGCGAAAAGCACCGTCGTAAACATCTTTTAAAGGTTTGCTTGTTTCGTTAAATGTGCCCTCGGGAAACACAAGCACGGATATTCCCTTTTGCAAAAAAGACTTTAATAACTGTACGCTGCGGGCACGGTTGGCAGGGCTGCTTCTGTCTACACTTACAATTACATTCTTGTAGATGATCCCGAAGATTGGAATCTTTTGCATCTGCACTTTCCCCAGCGGACGAAGCGGTTGGCGAAATGCTTTTACGATAACAGGGATATCGAAATACGAAATGTGGTTGGACAAAAAAATGTACGCCTTTCCTTTTTCAAGCGGCGCCTCATAAATGTTTTGATGCCTGATGAACAGTAACACAAACCATACATCCGCCCACAAACTACAGGCTTTATATATCAGGTTACCTGCGTTCACCGGATGTAATAACACAACGAGCAGTGCCCAGATAAAAACAGGAATCATCAGAAGAATGAACGTAGCAAATGCATAGAGCGTGTAAATAATTTGGAAAGGCTTCAGTAGAATCCGCATGAATGATATTTGGGTACTCTGTAAATATTTATTTAAGCTAACCAGCTTTTCGGCCAGCGAGCGCAAAGAAAGAACTAAATTTTTATTGGTGATACAGATCTGCTCACAAGCATCTCATTACTCGTTCTTGTTGGATCGTACAGGTTTCCTCTTTGCTAATCACACGATGCTTAGCATTAAATAAACGTAGGTAACATGGGAGTTGATCATACAAACAGAGACGCCGGGATTGTTTAGCGTGAAGGGTGCCTGCCGTTGCCATTAACGCTAGCGCCATTCCCATCGATGTAATGAAGAGCAGGTGTGTTTTCAGTGAGTCTCATTTATGGCACGGTCGCTCACATCCGCAACAACTACGATGTAAAAAGACAACCTCGACAGAAGTCGAGGTTTAGTATTAAAATACATGTTTATAGAAATGCACGTGTTATTGCGCAAGTGATATTATAAACCAAAGAGCGAATCCAGGCTGATGTTTTTAAGATAAGGTCCTAGGAGCCTGGGGCTGGAAAAACAACGGGTTCTAACGATCACATTAAAATGGGAGTGACAGAACACTTCGGTATAAAAACCTTCGATCTGGTACAGCCGAATATGATAGAAAGAATCTTCTCTCTCGGCTAATAACACTCCGTATTTTTCAATGATTTCAAATTGTTTCTCTTCGCTCAACAATTTGTAGGTTGCTAAATTCATGTAGGTTAGAATTGCAAAACAAAGGTAGCGGACCTTATTTCATACCACCTAATATTTGAAGGAAATTTTTGTAAATAAGATAAATAATTAACTATCAAGCGCTTACGGCACGAAATGAAGTTAAAAGTACATTTCTGAATTGCTGCCGATCAATTAGGCTATTTTAACGATAATTACTATATGAAGAAAGATTTTGCAGCTACATTTACGATTCCAGCTTATACAGTTAAATCCAGTTTTATGAAAAGGTATCTGTCCGAGAAAAACGCCCTGACGGTGACGGTGAGTCTGTTCTGCTTCGTTATGCTGATTATCTCGTTCTTCAAACAGTCTTTATGGGAGGCGATTGCTTTTGCACTTGCTTTTTCATTTTCAGTTGAGCTTATTTGTCACAGAACAAAAGAAAACAAGTAGCCAACCCTGCTTGTAATGAAACAAAAGGCAGCTCCCGGGGAGCTGCCTTTATTTGCTATTCCGTCCAACGCGACGACACTTTCTTATTGATGTCGACGTCCTGCATAAATGCCCCGGTATCATCGTCCGAGTAGTTCCCATAGGCATCCACCAAAGTGCCTTTCCGGCCATCAGTAGTTTCGATTGCATAGAGAATCGACATGTCGCCCGGGTCGGAAATGCCCTCAAAGCGGTAGAAATTAGCTGCTTTGACATCCTTAGGCTTGTATTTTTTCTTTAAATCGGTTAGTGACTGAAGTTGCTTCTTCTCCACTTTAAACTGGTCGGTATAACCCTGGCTCTCCAGTTTGTTCAGGCACTTTTGAAGGTCTGTCATAAAAGTTGACCGGTCATTTGGCTCTGTAAAATCTCCGGTACGATTATCCTTTTCATTGTCCATAACGTAATTTATGTTTTAAGTTTAAATCAATTCGGTGAAGAGGTGTATCATTCCTGCCGCTCAAGTGTTGAAAAATCTTCCTTTCCGGCTCAAATGAGATCAGCTCCTTCGAAGCACGGAACAGGGATTACTGTTCCAAATCTGGCACAAGGAATTCTGCTTCCACCCACTTTGCAAAGTAAATTTATTCAAAGTTCGGGGGTAGCAATCACACCGCGATGAGCAGGGTGTAGTTATTTAAGCGCGAGCCGCATAAGGGGAACGAGGAGGTCGGCCCATTTTTGATGCTCCTTTCTGGAATAGTGGAGCTTATCGGAGGCCAGCAAAGTTGGATCAGTCCTTACTTCGCGGCTTAATTTCGTGATATCGATGTAGGCAATATTGTTCTGCAAAGTAACCTCGCGGTTGATCTTATTGAAAAGATCTATTTCCTGACTAACCCTGCTTTTTTCCTCAGTGGAGATGAATGGAGTGGCACTATAATCGGGAATGGAAAGTACAAAAACGTGGGCTGCGTTATTGCCTGCGAGGCGGGTTGCCTGTTGTAACAGAAGCAGAAACCGTTTGCGGTAAACGGCGGTATCAACCCCATAAAAATGATCATTGACGCCGATCATGAGGGTAACAGCATCATAATTTCCGACCAGCCCCTCGCCGATTGCGCTAAGCAAATGACGTGTGGTCCAACCCGTGGTGGCTATATATTTAAGATCCTGGATGGGCACCCCGCCTTTTGCCAGGGATTGTACCGCGAGGAATGGGAAGCGCTCGTCCTGACTAACTCCCTGACCGATGGTGTAGCTGTCACCCAGGGCCAGGTATTTTTTTGCAATAGGAGGGTTTCTGTGTAAGGCTTCAACACCGCTCGTTTGGTGCAGGGACATCTGTGCGAAAGAACTACTGCAGATGCACATAAATAGGCCCAAAAAAGTTTTCATCGTCGGCGGAGTTTAGGTTAGGGTAAATCGGTGTTCCGAAGATATAACTTAGTTCTTAAAAATTTGCGTCACCATAAGACCCCGAACACCGCCGTCTTTAATACCAATACCAATCCTTCTGTACGACTTGTGAAGGATGTTGGCCCGGTGTCCGGGAGATTTCATCAGGCCAGTGTGTGCGGCGGATAAAGTGGGTGCCAGCGCCAGGTTTTCTCCCGCAGTAAGGTACAGGATCGATGCTGCCTGTAACCGATCAGCAACTGATTTACCTTCAGGCGAATAATGAGAAAAATAACCCCTGCGAAACATGTCTTCCGAGTGTTTGCGGGCTACAGGAAGCAGGGACTTTTCTATACTCAGGAGGGGCAGGTCCTCTTTGCGGCGTTCTGCGTTCACGAGCGCAACCATTCTCATTTCGAGGTCCGCCCTGGTATATGCATCAATAACTTTAAAGGGAAGTTCTACCCGTTCATTCGCGTCAGGATATATTTCGCGCACCGCCCTTGGCTGCGACAGCGCTTCACCGAAAATGGGCGACACCTTTCCGTTGAACCATTGGAGTGGCTCCGTTAAAAGGTCTGCCGCTTCCGAGTTTCTTGCGGTCTCTGCTACAATATTTGAAAAGGGCACGAGTAGCAATAAAGCCGCTATAACGGCTGCTGTCATAACGCCGTTTACAAAGCCGGGTAATAAACCGAAAAACGAATTGACTTTATCTTCTCCATACCTCTTTTCCAGGGGTTGGAAAAGTCGACCCAAAACCAGTGTGAGAAACACCCGTGACAAAAGCAATAGAAGGATGAAAGCGAGTGGTTTAACCCATAAACCGAGTGACGCAAACGTTTGTAGTAAGAATTCAGCGGAAACCTCGTAAAAGGTAAATGCTCCCACCAGGCTACCCAACCAGATAGCTAAATCGCGCAACCCGGCAATAAAACCAGTCTGCCATCCAAAGCGTAAAAACAGTAATACAATAAGGATCAAAAAAATATCAATGGGGTTCATTCGTCAGGCTGACCTTGTTAAGCGCAAAAATGGGTGAAAAACCGGTATACATAGCGCATGATTACTCAAAACTAAACTGTCGTGTAAAATGAAAAAAGCAGAACTTTATGCTTCGCTTAATTGATAGAAACGTTGAAAGAGAGGCGTGATTATTGTTAACTATCATGATTAAGAAACCTTTACCTAAATAAAGCACCGGCTTTGACCGTTGCTGCTTAAATTTCAACCATGTTATTCCATTTCGCAAAAAATATAGCCTTTACAAAGTTGGTTAAGTGTGACGACAGACAACGTGAATATAATTTCAGAAAACTGCCTGGTGTAGATAATAATCTTTTTCACGTTGATGTCAGTGACGACCGGGGTAACCGGATCATTTTTAAAATGCACAAGGAGCAGAATGGTCATTGGAAGATGGTTGATCCTGCCCTTCCGCAATGGATCAAAAATGCGGAAGCCCAGCTTCATGAAGTTATTGAAGAAGGTATACATGCAAGCCAGGATTAATACCTGACACAGGCGCGGTCGTGTGTTCGAGCCTTAGCATTCGTGTTTTCAATTCTAGTGTTCTCACCAGGCAATGCTAGCCTGCAATATTCATTTGCTCCTGCAGGCAAGAATGCAATAAAAAAGGTCGGGTCTTTCTTTCGAAAGAGCCGACCTTTTTTAATTTGTAACCTACAGCGTTATTTCATCCGCCTTGTGTCGATAGCACCTTTGAAAGAAGAGGCATCGAGCGATTTGTTGCCTTCAGTCACTGCGGGTTGTTCCTGGTAAGCAGGCACCTGACCACCAGTTCTGAATGAACCAGCATTAGCATATCTGAGCACGCTTGCCAAAGCCGCCTCGTCTGTGCTGCCCCAGTCGCGGTCTAAACCATCTGCCACCTGGTGGTTGAGCGGAAGTCCGTCAAAGTAGGATCCTTCTCCATTCTTATTCGTCGTGCGAAAAGAAACGGGGAAAATGTACCAGTCACCCACCGGAATTGGAAAGAAACCTACCGGTTTGCCAAATGTTCTATTTGGACCTACCAACTGTACATTCATGTAAGGTTTTAGGTTGTTGATCAGCAATTCGCTCGCAGAGGCTGTACTCCGGCTTACGATAAAGAACACCTTGCTGGCATTTAGAGAACCCAATTTCTTAAAGTTCGTTACCTCGTTGTATTGAGCATATTTGTCATTGAACTGCTGTTTCATCATTATGTTACCGCTGGCGCCAGGTGTAACAAGGTAGTTCGCCAGCTTTTCCTGGACGCTCACATAGCCGCCGCCATTATAGCGCAGGTCTACAGCAACATCGGTTACGCCGGCTGCAGAAAATTTACTGAATACGCGGCTAAAGTCATTATAGATGCCGGTTGTATCACCCAGAAAAGAATTAAATACGAGGTAGCCAAGTTTTCCTGAAGTCGTCTGGTATATAGAATCGAAGTAAATCGGGTGCTCCTGGTAGGCTGCTGCATTCAGCGTGAGATCTACAGTAGCACCGTCGGGCTTTTCAAAAGTGAAAGTCGTGTTGGGGCTTTGAAAAACGGTAGTAACGATAAAACTTGAATTCGCTGTAGTAATGTTCGAGTTGCCGTTTATTTTTGAAATACGCCAGCCTCGGCGAACTCCAGCCCGCCCTGCTGGGGAAGCTTTCTCTACCGATTTCACTCTTAAGTCATTCGGTGAAAAAAAGAAAACACTAAGCCCAAAATCCCCCGCTATGCCTGAACTCGCATTATTCCATTCCATTTGCTTCACTGCGAAACTCCAGCGGTCAACCGGGGCGGAGAAGCCGGGCTCTGTACTGTACTGCCGAAGGGCTGTCATTACAGCTGATACGTCGGCATGAGATCGTGCGTTAAATGTTGTAGGTATTTGTTGGTACCACAAGTAAATGTCCCTGGAAAAAAGGAGGGCAGTATCCTTTTGCTTGTCAGCTGCAGAAACAGTAACAGCAGGCGGCGGAGGCGGTGGCGCCACTGCAGCCGGAACGTCTTTGTCTTTTTTGCAGGCGGTAAACAAAATCATACCGGCCATAAAACCAGGAAGTAGAATTTTTTTAGGCGATGAAAGCATTATGATGTTTTTAAGCATGATGCATAAACTTAGCAAAAACTTTGCTTAAAACTAGTGCTGCAGCGGTTTTAACAGCCTTTATTGTATTCATTTCAGATGTGAAGAATATGTTTAAGTACGTAGATGGAAAATTTTAAAACGCTGCCAGCCCGCCTTCAAAAGGAGCGTACTTTTGGAAGCGGATCAGAAATCCGCTAACCACAATTGAATATGAGGTTTCCTGTCTGGCTCCTGTTTGTTTTAGGTTTACTGTCAGCTGTTTCGGGGTATCTGCTTTCAAGGGCTTCCCTGGTCGGTAGAGTAGGCATCAATCTGTTTTATAAAGAATATAAATTTTTAAAAACAGGCTGGCAGGGTGCACTGGTGGTGTTCATCCTCCTGGTGATTGTATTGTTGGCGCACCAGGCTGCACAAACCAAGCTGGCACCGAGCAAACGATTGGGCTTTTTTCTGATCATGCTCCTTCTAGCCCTGACCGGCTTATTCTTCACATATTCTGATTTCAGGCATACTGTTTCCCACCGCTTGCTCGGAGAGCGGTTTCATTTAGGTGCTTATCTTTTCTGGATAGGTTGCATGACTATTACCACCACTTATCTGTTAAACGGACAACGAAGCCGTCTGTCGGGTTTATGAAAAAAAGCGCGGGAATTTTATTATACCGACTGATTGAGGCAGGCATTGAAGTATTTCTGGTTCATCCTGGCGGTCCCTTTTGGCAAAAAAAAGATACCGGCGCGTGGACGATTCCAAAAGGAGAATTTCAGGAGGGTGAAGTGCCGTTAGATTGTGCCATCCGTGAATTTGCAGAGGAAACCGGGGTTTTGCTGTCCGGAAACTTTAAGTCGCTGGGAACTGTGCAACAGAAGGGGGGTAAAACCATCCATGCCTGGTCTGTCGAAGGAAATATAACAGCCGAATCGATAGTCTCGAACAGCTTCGAAATTGAGTGGCCGCCACGGTCGGGCAAGTGGCAAAGTTTTCCCGAAGTAGACCGGGGTGAATGGTTTTCCGTGCAAACCGGTTTGATAAAAATCAACCCTGCGCAGCAAGCCTTTCTCCAGGAACTGGTGTTACAACTCTCAGTTCCATAGCTGTGGCATAATTCTATTAGGTGTAAGAAAATGGGTACTATGCAACATAACGACAAGGAGCATGCGCCAGACCTTCAACCAGAGAAGAAAGAGCTTGCTCCTGATGGTGGAATTACTTCAGCGTCTATAGAAAACGCACATGCCTCAGGTGATGGATCCATCCAGCGCAGTGACGAGGCAATTGAAGGAAAGGAGCTTAAGGAACAAAAACCAGATTCTCTCCCTTACTAAATTGCCTAAAATATATGGACCTGTTATTCGGCACCACTATCGGCACTGGTGAAAACCAGACAGATTATGAAGTTTACTTCATGGACGAGACCTATGTGTTCATGTCGGGACAAGAGGGCAAAGAACAAATACGGTTGCAGAGGAAAGATGAGGAATGGCACACAGAGAGCAACATCGATGCAGCTACTAAAAACGCTGCTGTTGATGCACTGGAAGACTTTCTCCTGTCTCAGCATTGAGCCTGCCGGCGAGTAAAATACCTGCACGGCAGACGTGCACATAATGTGCTTCGCTTCGTGCAGGTACCCAAATATTTTTCTAGTCAGATTTGCGACCGCCGCCGCGTGTTAGTGCTACTAATAAAAGAATAAAAACCGCAGCACCAATCACCCAAACCACCGGCGATGAGTACCAGTTACCACCACTGTTGGTATTGATGTCGACATCAACTTTTTTAACTTCACCGTCCTGGGCGAAAGTTAAAACACCTAGAAATGCTGTAACAAGAAGTAAGGATACTTTTTTCATAATCTTGATTTAGGGCACAACATAGAAAAAATATTCCAGAGCTTTTTGTTCATCGATACGGCTACTTCGTTTTTATGTAACCCGGGGTCCAAAAAGCATACTTCCAATCCGTACCATCGTACTGCCAGCTTCGAGGGCAGGCAAGTAGTCAGCGCTCATTCCCATAGACAAGCTGTCGACCCTGGAGCCCCCGAGTTCAGCTTTCCCCATCCGGAGAAACAGGGATTGTAATTGGGCGAATTCGGTTTTTATTATGTTTGTATCCGGGGTAAAGGATGCCATGCCCATTAGTCCTCTCAGGCGGGTATTGGACAGAGGGGTGGCAGATAGGGATGCCCACACGGCTAACAGCTCATCCTCGCTCAATCCAAATTTTGTTTCTTCCCCAGCGATATGCACCTGGAGTAATACGTCGACGATCCTGTTGTTTTTCGCTGCCTGTTTATTTATTTCCTGTAACAATTTAAGGCTGTCTACGCCGTGAATGAGGTGAACAAACGGTGCGATATATTTGACCTTATTGCTTTGCAGGTGCCCGATGAAGTGCCAACGAATATCTTTGGGCAGTTGTTCGTACTTGTCTGCCAGCTCCTGTACATAGTTTTCACCAAAATCCCGATGTCCGAGATTGTACAATTCAAGTATGTCGGAAGCAGGTTTTAGCTTCGACACTGCAATTAATGTGGCATTGTGCGATTGCAGTTCGTTCTGTAAACTGAGGAAAATTTCTTTATTAATCGCCATGATATGATAGTTGAACCTACTTGGAATGGGAGAGCCTGCATCGGGGTCCACATCATTGTTTCAGGATCGTACGGCTGATTACTATCCGCTGCACTTCACTGGTTCCTTCGTAGATCTGGGTGATCTTTGCATCACGCATCAGTCGTTCTACATGGTACTCTTTTACATAACCGTAGCCTCCGTGAATTTGAACAGCTTCCACCGTAGTCCACATCGCGGTTTCTGAAGCAAAGACCTTTGCCATGGACGAACTCAGGGCATAGTCGCGCTTCTGGTCTTTATCGTAGGCTGCTTTAAGACATAGCAAGCGCGAAGCCTCAATACGC
>JBGTIL010000004.1:0-2695 GCA_041745695.1 Chitinophagaceae bacterium
GGTCGTTTACAAGTTGGAAAACTTTGCGTACCTCGAAGTCCCAGCTGATATGCGAAGCGTCTTCAAATTTTCGGTCGTTACAAGTTGAAGAACTTTACGTACCTCGAAGTTCCAGCTGCTATGCGAAGCATCTTCAAATTTTGGTCGTTACAAATTGAAAAACTTTACGTACCTCGAGGTTCCAGCTGCTATGCAAAGTATCTTCAAATTTTCGGAGTCGCTGTCCTGAGTTTCCTAACTCAGGACGTCCTTTAATCTTACAATGGCTCTGTTTTCCAGTAAACCTGTATGCTTGTCATAGTAGGACTGTAAGCTCCTGGCTAACCAAAGCACACGTCCTGAGTTAGGAAACTCAGGACAGCTGTCGTTTACAAGTTGGAAAACTTTACGTCCCTCGAGGTTCCAGCTGCTATGCAAAGTATCTTCAAATTTTCGGAGTCGCTGTCCTGAGTTTCCTAACTCAGGACGCTCTATACTTACAACGGCGCTATTTTCAGTAAGGCAGGTTTCATTCATCCAATTTTCTGGGAGCGATTATCTTTTAACCGCTATGATTATTCCGGTTGCCCAATGTTGTTTTGTGAGGAGAAGATCGCTTCTGCTTTCCAAACGTTTTACAAAGTCTGTTGCTTTTTGTTGATGCCCTTCGGGCCAGTTTTGCTGTGGCAGCATATCGTCAACGATATACAAGCCCCCCTTGGTTATCCTTTCCAGCACCTCGTCCAGAAGGAGGTATTTCCCATGCCAGGTGTCTGCAAAAACGTAATCAAATTTTTGCCCGAGATTGTTCCTGAGCCATTCCTCCCCGTCTGATTGAACTAAGGTCAATCGCTCGTCCTCGCCCAGGAATGTACGGGCAACCAGGAGCAGGGTTTCATCGTGATCTACCGAAATGAGAGATGAATGGGTATCCATTCCATCAAGTATCCAGGATGTTGACAGCCCCGTTCCGGTACCGAGTTCAAGAAATTTACCTGCGGGCTTTGAAGCCGCAAGGGTTCGCAACAGCGAGCAGGTAAGGATGTCGGAAGGCATGGTGAAGCCCTGTTCGTTTGTTGCTTTTAAAATAGCGGGATATGCGTTCGGAATGGGCTGGTTTACTTCGCTGGTCATGATATTTTGCAAAGAAGTGAGTTCTGTTGACAATCAGGGTTTTTAGATGAGAGCCGTCCGGATACGAGCGTTACCAGTCATTTTTAATGGGGGGATCGTTTTTTCTGTGTGCTGATTTCTGCAGCTGCCTTTCTATCATCAGCTCAGCTATCTGCAAAGCGGCATCGTGAGGGGGCTTGTTACCAAGGAGGTATGACAGTTTTTGCTCGTCAACATCTACGCGGTACAGCAACTGCATCAGTTGGTGCAGGTCGGTTGTCATCAGCACTGCCACGTGCTTACCCAGGACCTCAGCAAAAAGAAGGCGTTCTTTTTCCGGTAAGAGGGCTACGTTATTTAGTGTTTCGATTGTGAGATCCATTATAAAAAATTTAAAACCGCTCTGCTGCACCTAAATTAAACAAAGCAAAATCATATTTAACCGGGTCGGTCGGGTCGAACTCTTTTAGTAGGTCTGTTAGCTCCAGCGCCGTCAGCCAGTCGGTTTGTTGCCGGCGTATCAGCTGGAACTTCCGGGCAACCCGGGCAACGTGCACATCTACCGGGCATACAAGACTGGCAGGTGAAATGCGCTTCCAGATGCCGAAGTCAACCCCCTGCTTATCGCTCCTCACCATCCAGCGCAGAAACATATTTAAACGTTTGCAGGTGGAACCTTTAAAGGGAGCTGCCACATGTTTGCGGGTACGGAGCGGGGCTTCATTGAGGCTAAAAAAATACCCGAAAAAATAATTGAGGGCATCTTCTACAGTGGGGCTGCTGCCCGGGTCAGGAACAAAAGCCCATTCCAGGGACGGATGCCGGCTATAGTGATACTTCAAAAAATGAACACAATATAAAAGGTCAGTTGTGTTGAAAGTACGGTGTTTGAAGTGCAGCAGGCTTTTCAGATCTGTATCGGTGTGATTAAGAACGAACTCATGGGGTGTGTGCTGCATGAGGGTCATCAGCTCGTTGCCTTTATTAATGATGGTTGTACGGTTGCCCCAGGCAAACAGTGCAGAAAAGAATCCTGCAATTTCTATGTCGGGCCTTGCGGTAAAAAGATGCGGAATGGAAATAGGATCGGAAGCTATGAAAGCAGGCTGATTGTATTCAGCCACTTTTTTGTCTAAAAATGATTTGAGTTGTACAAGATCACCTGCCATTTTTTAAGGTCCCACTTCTGTGCACAAAGATCGGTTGAAGCATGAATGCGTCTGCTGGCGCGTCACCGCAGCTTACGTCCCGTTGCCTGTGTTCTGCTAAGAAAAGTGCATCAGCCAATGGCCGTGTTTAAATCTTCCATCAGGTCTTCTACATCTTCAATACCAACACTTAAACGGATCAATGAATCGCTCAGCCCGTTTTTGATCCTTTCTTCCCTGGGTATGGAAGCATGGGTCATAGAGGCAGGGTGGTTGATGAGGGATTCTACCCCGCCCAGACTTTCAGCCAGCGCAAACAGCTTCGTTGAAGAAAGGACCCGCCGCACATTTTCAGCGCTTTCGTCTTTAAGTACAAAAGACATCATTCCACCAAATCCACGCATTTGCTTGCGGCCCACGGCATAGCCTGGATGGTCTTCAAAGCCGCACCAATA
>JBGTIL010000005.1:0-1833 GCA_041745695.1 Chitinophagaceae bacterium
ACGTTCTTACTTTATCACACAGATGTCAACCACGCACTGCCTGAACTGCAGCGAACCTTTTGCTCCAACAGCCAAATTTTGTTCCGCCTGTGGTCAAACAACAGCTACACATCGGCTTACGACAGGGCATTTGCTGCATGAGGTTTTTCATGCGGTAACACATGCCGACAAGGGCATTTTTAATTTAGTGAAGATATTAGCAACGCGGCCGTACAAAGTAGCTATTGACTATGTGGAGGGGTGCCGAAAAAAGTATTTCAATCCGGTCACTTTCTTTTTGCTTTGCGTGGGATCCTTTATTTTCATCAACAGCGTGGCAAAGCCATTTGGTGATATACCCAAGCCCGACCCCAAAGTAGTGGCACAGATTCCTACAGAAGCAGGCAGGCAAAATTACATTGGACTGGTAACAAGGTCGGGTGAAGCCAACGCCTTCATGAGTAAAAACACAAACACTGTATCCATGATAGCAGTGCCGTTCTATGCTGCTTTGATCTGGCTCTTTTTCAAAGGCAGGGGCAGGAATTTTTCTGAGATCATGCTCGCGGTAATTCTTTTTACTGCATTCAGTACATTGCTTTTTACCGCAATCGTCACTCCCGTGATGGGTTATTACCGTGGCCAGCCCATGTACTTTTATGTTTTGATAACTGGTCTTGTGTTGCAGATGGTTTACTATACCTGGGGCTTCGCGCCTTTCCTGGGGTACCACAAAGCCGGAGGCTATTTAAAAGTGTTTGCGGTGATGATTTTTACGGCAACCTGCTGGACGCTTATCGCTATGGTGCTTGTGCTTTATTATATCTCCAGAGAAAATACGGGAAAAGTGATTGCTGCAATATGGAATAAAATGATTTCGTAAGCTTACATTTGACCTCCGGATTTCCTTTAGAAAAACAACAAAAATTTCAATGAAAAACATCTTCCTTTTCTTCTCTGTTCTGATCATGGCAGGCTGCTCTGATGCTGCTACCGAAAGCACCACCACATCAAAAGATTCTTCTGGTAAAACCAGCACCGATCAGCAGGATTCTGTTGATACAGCATCGGGAGCCACACTCGATACTGCTTTGTACAATCGTTTGATGACGCACATGGCAAATGGCGACACCACTGGTCGCTGGCCGGTGAAGACCGACTACCCGTTGCCCGGCGCGATACTGCCTTTTAAAAGGATCATTGCTTACTACGGTAACCTCTACTCCAACCGGATGGGTGCCCTCGGAAAGTGGCCCAAAGCAGAGATGATGAAGCGCCTGCGCCAGGAGGTGAAGGAATGGAACGAAGCGGATTCTGTAATCAAGTCGATACCTGCACTTCACTATATCTGCGTAACTGCGCAGGGGGCTCCCGGTAAGGATGGCAAATACAGGTACAGGATGCCCTTAGGACAAATTGATACTATTTTAAATTGGGCAAAGGAAATTGATGATGCGGTTGTTTTTGTAGACATACAATCTGCCTGGAGCACATTGGGTGTCGAGGTGCCCCTGCTAGAAAAGTACCTGTCTATGCCCAACGTACACCTGGGTGTTGATCCCGAGTTCAACCTGGCTTACAAACAAAAGCGACCCGGCAGCGTGGTCGGATCTATCGACGCCAAAGAAATTAATGAGATCACCGACTACCTCGTCAGCCTGGTAAAGAAAAATAACCTGCCGCCAAAAATGTTTATGATCCACCGGTTTACGCAAGGGATGGTTACCAATGCCGATAAAATAAAACTGCACCCCGAACTCCAGATCATTATGGATATGGATGGCTGGGGCAATGAAGCAAAGAAGAAAAGCACCTGGTATAGCTGGATATATCCACAACCCGTACAGTTCACCG
>JBGTIL010000006.1:0-12033 GCA_041745695.1 Chitinophagaceae bacterium
ACAAACCGATGCCGTAAATAGCATCGGAATAAGCAATGGCTTTTAGACCTCCGAATATGGCGTATACAGAACCGAGGAAGCCTGTAGCTATGATGATATAAAAAATAGACGTGTCTTTTGAAATATTCATTCGCTCAGACACATCAAATAAGGTTTCCATATTGATGGCACCTGTGTACAAAACGATCGGGAGCAGGGTTACAACGAATGACACCAGCAGCAGCAGGTTTACGATCGTGTGTGTGGTTTTATCGAAGCGCAGCTCCAGGTATTGCGGGATTGTTGTCAAACCCATTTTCAGGTAGCGGGGAATAAAATACAGGGCACCGATCACAAGAGCAATAGCTGAAGTAACCTCCCAGGCCATCACAATGAAACCATTTCTGTAAGAAGCTCCATTCATACCTATAAGGTGTTCGGTAGATATGTTGGTGAGCAACATAGAAACCGCGATGAGCGAAGCGCTCAGGGTTCGTCCGCCCAGAAAATAACCGGAGGCCGTTTCGAAAGTGGCACGCCGGAGCTTGTACCAGGTGTATACGCCCACTACCAGCGTGAAGGCAAGGAAGCTGAATACAGAAATGTCCATGCAGTTCGATTGAGTTTATAAATGATAGCGTTGTGATTTTTTATTCTCTTGTAATTTCTCAAACGACTCACTCACTGCAGGCATTTCCGATACGGCTGCTACCGGCACGTCCCACCAGGTAAAGCCCGGCACCGCTTTCTTCCTGTCCACTTCAATGTAGATGAGGGTTGTTTTAGCGGTATGCTTTGCTTCCGCAAGGGCTGATTTCAATTCATTTACATTCGCTGCCTTTATGACGTGGGCACCCATGCTGGCTGCATTGGCAGGATAGTCAACAGGGAGAACATCTCCGTCCAGTTGCCTGGAAAGAATGTTACGGTAGCGGTAGTAAGTGCCGAAACCTTCCGTGCCAACAGAAGCGCTCAGGCCTCCTATGCTTGAGTATCCGTCATTGTTTAATAAGATGATGGTCATCTTCTGTCCTTCCTGGATGGAAGTAATTATTTCCTGGGCCATCATCAGGTAACTGCCGTCACCTACCATCACATAAACCTCCCGGCTGGGGTCGGCCATTTTAGCACCAAGCCCACCAGCAATTTCGTAGCCCATGCACGAGTAGCCATATTCCAGATGAAAGCCTTTTGGATCGCGCGTTCGCCATAGTTTATGCAAATCTCCCGGAAGGCTTCCCGCAGCGCAAAGCACAATGTCTTTGGGCTGTGAAAAGTTATTAATGGCTCCAATTACCTCGCCCTGAAAAACCGGGCTGCCGCCCTTTTCGCTGTAGATGTTGCTTACAAATTCATCCCAGCTTTTATTAAGCGCGGTTACACGTTCCCGGTAGCTGTTGCCTACTTTAAAATCGGCCAATCTTTCGTCCAGTGCTTCCAGTACCACCCTTGCATCGCCTGTTAGGGCAATTGCACCGTGTTTGAGTGCATCAAACTCTTTAACATTAATATTAATGAACTGCACCGAAGGATTTTGAAAGGCAGATTTTGATATGGTGGTAAAGTCGCTGTACCTGGTGCCGATACCGATCACCACGTCTGCTTCACTCGCGATTTCAATGGCGCCCGGTGTGCCGGTAACGCCCGCGGCACCAAGGTTCTGTGGTTCATTATACTGGAGGGAGCCTTTGCCGGCAAAGGTTTCTGCCACCGGAATACCCGTTCTGTTGACGAAGTTTTTCAGGGCAGCCGTAGCATCACTATAGATGGTTCCTCCACCCGCAATCACCAAGGGTTGTTTACTTTTTCGTATCGCTGCTACAGCTCTTTCCAGCTGCGTTGCATCTGCCATGTTGCGCGGTATATACCACCTACGCTTTTCAAATAAGGAAACAGGAAAATCATACGCTTCCGCCTGCACATCCTGCGGAATGCACAGGGTAACAGCACCTGTATCTATGGGAGATGTAAGTACACGCATCACCTCGGGCAAGGCGGTAATTAATTGCTCGGGGCGGTTGATCCTGTCCCAGTATTTTGACACTGGCTTAAAGCAGTCGTTTACAGAAATGTCCTGTGTTTGGGATGACTCAAGCTGCTGCAACACGGGCGCTACCTGCCTGGTAGCGAAGATGTCGCCGGGAAGGAGCAATACGGGAAGCCGGTTGATGGTGGCTGCTGCTGCTGCGGTGATCATGTTGGTAGCACCGGGCCCGATGGAGGTGGTGCAAACAAAACATTGCAAGCGGTTTTTTACCCTGGCGAAAGCGGAAGCCGTGTGCACCATCGCCTGCTCATTCCGGGCGAGGTAAAATGGAAATTCCGGTGCCTGGTGCAGGGCCTGCCCGATGCCTGCCACATTTCCATGTCCGAAAATGCCGAAGCAGCCTGCAAAAAATAAGTGCTCTTCACCGTCGCGTACAACCCACTGTACCTGCAGGTAGGCGATCAGCGCCTGTGCTACGGTTAGTCGTTTTGTTTCCATAACCATCCAACTTTTTTTAAGCATGCGTCTGCTGTTTTCCTTCAGGCACCAATCCACCTCTCGAGGCTATTAATTCATTCACTTCGGCGTAGTAGGGCATATCATTGGCGCAACCAGGCTTTTGTACAACCCAGGCCCCGCAGGCATTTCCCATGCGGCAGGCACGGTACAAATCCCAGCCCTGCAGGTAACCGAAAATAAACCCTGCTGCAAAAGCGTCTCCTGCACCAAGTACGTTTAAAATGTCGACGGGAAAGCTAGGCACATCTTCCATGGCGCCGTTCTTGTAAAAAATCGAAGCTCCTTTAGCACCTCTTTTTACAATCAGCACATCGGGGCCTGCCTTCAGGATTGTTTCGATGGAAGCATCAATATCGCCTTTGATCTCGGGGGCCGAAATCTGCTGGTGTTTAATGCTTACCTGGTCCGCCGTTTTGAGCGTAGCAGCCAAAATCTCTTCCTCTGTGCCAATCGCAATTTTCACCCGTGGCAGAAGGGCCCTGATCATTAGTCCGAAAGAGCGCACATCTTTCCATTGATCGGCGCGAAAATCGATATCCAAAAAGATGTCAACATTATTAGCGAGTGCTACCTCGGAGGCGTAAAACACTGCTGAGCGGCTAGGTTCTATATTCAGGGCAGTCCCTGAGATCTCCAGTATTTTAAACCGGGCAATGTCTGCAGCAATTACATGATCGATTGTTACCTGGCTGTCTGCAGCGTTATCCCGGTAAAACACGAGCGGGAAACGATCAGGGGGCTCGATGCCCAGAACTACGGCACTAGTGCGGGCGCCCGCTATCCGGGGGATGCAGGAAGTATCTACGCTTTGTTGCTGCAAAAAATGAATAAGAAAATCACCGATCTTATCTTCTCCAACAGCACTAAGCAGAGTAGCTTTCGCACCAAGCCTGCTGGCGCCAACAGCAATGTTTAACGGTGAGCCACCAACGAAGGCATCGAAGCCTTTTATGTTGATGAAATCAGCACCAATATTTTGCGAATACAGGTCGATAGACGAGCGCCCGAAAGTGATCAGATCCTGTTGTTTCTCCTGCATGTTATTGATTCATTTGGGCCGTAACCATAGGAATGCGCGGATCCTTTGCCTGCCACGACTGGAAGATCCATGCGTGCGCCGGATCGGGTGTATTGGCAAGCGACTGGTCGCTGCCGGCTAAAAAATTGAGGTAATAACAGTTGTAGCCGTGAGCCGCGGCCACGGGATGGTATCCTTTAGGGACCATCACCAGGTCATTGCCTTTCACCTGCATCAATTCGTTCAGGCTACTATCGGCAGTGTACACCTGCTGAATGGCATAGCCCTGTTCCCTATCAAATTTGTAAAAGTAAAATTCCTCGAGGCAGGCTTCCAGCAGGTTCCCGTCTGGGTCAATCCTGCGTTCGTCATGTTTGTGCGCGGGAAATGAGCTCCAATTCCCTGCCGGCGTGTATACTTCCACTGCCACCAGTCTGCTGCTCCCAAAACCTTCCTCGATCAGGCTGTTGATCTGCCTGGTTGCATTATCACCACCGCGGATCTCGATAGCCACCTCTGCGGGCGTTTTAAAACGTGCAGGAAATGACGCTTTCGACGCGCACCAACCGGCTGCGAGATCGAGTACATCAGATTGTGCTGTAAAGTGAAATTCTGTATGTGGCGGCAGGTAAAGTGTGTGTGCCAGCCCACTGAAAACATTTTTTCTTCCGTTGACGGTCTCCCAGGTTCCTTTATCAGTGCGAACGGTGTAGTTGCCACTCAACAGAATAAATCCATACTCGTCATTGCCAGTGTTGCCCTGCCAGCTTTCCCCTTTTTGTAATAACCTTGCTTCAAAGTTCAGGTGTTGCCAGCCGGCATCTGCAGCCAGTACCTTTTGGTAAGTGCCATAACCTTGTGCAGCGCAACGAACAAGAGGATAGCGTGTATGTTCCATCAGCAAGTTAGCTTTAGTGAGGCGGCTTTTCCAATAGATCCAAGCACTTCAAAACGTTCCCTGATAAAACCTTTGTAGGCAGTGATGTAGGCTTTACCCGGGATGACAGGATCGAATTCTGCCGGTTGCTCATGGAAAAAATTTCGATACACTTTTGCCCACAGCAACCGGAGGTCAGTAGCAATATTTACTTTGCAAATACCGAAGGCGATTGCCTGCTGTATCTCTGCATCAGAAACGCCACGGGCATTGGTTTTGAGTCTTCCTCCGTACTGGTTGATTTCCCAAATGTCTGCTTCCTTAATACAGGAGCTCCCATGCAGTACGAGCGGGTAGCCGGGCAGGCAGTCCTGGATCTTTCGAAGCACCTCAAACTGCAATCCATTGCCACCACTGAATTTATAGGCTCCATGACTCGTACCAACGGCAACAGCCAGGCTATCGCAATTGGTTTGTTGTACAAAGGCTTCTGCCTGCTCGGGAACGGTATAGCGACTCAGCGCATCGTCCACCATGTGATCATCTTCAATGCCGCTCAATACACCCAGCTCTGCCTCCACAACTATGTTTTTCGCATGGGCCTGGGCAACCACCGATTTGGTTCTTCTGATATTGGTAGAGAAGTCATCGGCCGATGCGTCGATCATCACCGAGGTATAATGTTCTTCAAGTGCATCCTCAATATGCGCTTCCACGCCATGATCGAGGTGGAGTGCGTACAGGGCGCCGGGATAAATAACAGCTGCGGCGTTAATCATAGCCAGCATCATCGCCGGATGCGCATAGTTACGTGCCGCCGGTGTTACTTGCACAATCACCGGTGACTGGCACTCCTGCGCAGCGGAAAACAGCGCATGCACCTGCTCCATGGTAAAAACGTTTACCGCAGCAATGGCATATTTACCATAGCAATGCCTGTAAAATATTTGTGGTGATACCGCTGTCATGCCCGGTAGGTGCTATTACAGGGGCGTTTGGCTAATAATGCAGCGGTAGACGCGGTGTTATTTCGGAAGTGGTTTAGAAGCGGGTCAACAGGAAGGCTTTGGTATGATAGCATCAGCAAGTTTTTATTCGTTAACCGGCATGTCTGTCTCTTTACCCGATAAATGTAATGTTATATTTAAGTTGAGCAAATTGTTTTTTTGAACTGCTGAAGGGTACGTGCATCATAAAACTGCTTCCGCAACATGGCCATCATTACGTGCAGAATTCAGATAGGAAATCGCGCTTTCGGTGCTTACAACATCAGCTATAATACAAAACAAAAAGTAGACGCTCACGGGCATGGGCAACCGCATATCATTCGATTATGAAATGGTACTCGCCTGCTTCTATTTTTAATTCAACCTTTCCATCTCCAATGGAGCGCGATATGATACCGCGGGCGCCTGCGACAACAGGCTTTTGGGCCTCAGTGATATTGGTGCCTACCGGCAGGCTCAGTTTCAGCAAGGCAAGGGAATTTGCAGGAATTATTGTAGTATAGTGCAACGCATTGCCCACTCTTTTCCAGGACGATAGAATGCTTCCTTTAGGACTATTATAAACAGCGACAAAAGAATCGAGCCCTGCCACAAAATGTGGTTCCAATGAAACCGTTTTAAATCCCGGAGCCTGTTCCAATGGCTTTATGCCTCCCAAGCCTTTGTATAGCCAGGCGCCAACTTCCCCGAACATGATATGATTGAGAGAGATATCATTGCGGGAATCGATCTTCCAATTTTCATAAAGCGTAGTGGCGCCATTTACTATCCACCAGCCCCAGGAGGGATAGGTTCGTTTTGAGGCAAGCCTGAACGCGAGTTCTGCATGTCCGTTATCGCTCAGCGCATTCAGGATCGTCTTTGTGCCGAGCAGGCCTACATCAAGTGTGACACTGTCTGCTTCTACCCTGCGGGCAAGGTTGTCAGCTACTGTTTTGATCATGTTTTCGGGCACAATTTTCCAATGCAGTGGAAAGCTCATTTCCGTCTGTGTGCCTTTTCCATAAAGGCCAGTTGCTCTGTCCAGGTATTTTGCGTTGATCGCATCCTGAATCTTCTTAGCCAACTGCGTGTATTTGTTGTAGTCTGCGGCGCGCTTGAGCAGTTTAGCGGCTTTGGCAAGTATGCGCACGTCGGTCAGGTAATAGCCTGACGAAGTAAATTCGACAGGGCTTTTTGATTTTACCGGAACCCAGTCGCCCAAACCCCAGCTGGTTAGCCCCGACGGGTAGCGGTCATTTATATGATCTACGTAGCGCCGGATATTATCATAGCACAAAGCGAGAAGTTTGGTATCGCCGTAAAAAAGATATACGTTCCACGGTATCAGTGCGATGGTGCTTGTCCAGTCGGGACCGTTACCCCATTCGTATCCCCATCCGCCGGTAGGTATGATAGAGGGAAGTACACCGTTAGGCTGTTGTTCATCACGATGATCGGCCATCCATTTCTCATAAATGGTGATGGCGTCGAAATTGTACAATCCTGTTTCTATCGCGATGTGCGCATCACCGGTCCATCCATTCTTTTCTCTTTGCGGGCAGTCTGTCGGGTAGCCATGGAGGTTAGACAGGTAAGAGTTGTTGGCAGCCTTCCAGATGCCATTGATCACCGGGTCGGACGACTGGATGCTGCCAACGGCGGGCACATCGCTGTGCATGAAATAACCCACCAGGTTGTCGCTGGTTAAGGTCACAGGGGCACTGGATACAACTTCCACATATTGGAAACCCTTGTAGTTGAAATGAGGCATGAAAGATTCTTCGCTGCCTCCGGCTAGTGTGACGATATCTGTCTGAAACGGATCATCGGTACCGGTGGGGCGATAGTGGACGTCGATGTTGGAAAGGTCTACCCTGCCGTTGGGATAGAGGCGCTCGCCATGCTTCAGCCGGAGCGTAGTGCCTGCAGCAGCTTTCACGGTAATGCGACTAACGCCCGCGATATTTCTGCCGAGGTCGAATACGTAGAGTGAGTCACTGAACCGCTGCATCGACCGGGCTTTGATGGTGTCGGTGGCGCGTATCGGGTGGATCTGCTGCGACACAACATTCTGAGAAGGAGCAGCACGGTATACAATTTCTTTCCATCCCTTGTCATCATAGCCCGCTGTACTCCAGCCGGTGAGCTCGCGGGAAGCATCAACATGTTCGGCTGTATAAATGCTATTGAAAATGATGGCACCGGTATTGGTTTTCCAATTTTTACCCGTTGTGATCGTTTCCGTACTACCGTCGTCGTAGGTGATCCGGAGGTCCATGCAAAAGACGGGTCTGGCGCGCCAGGGCGCACGGTGAAAATCCCAGACAGCTGTAGACTGGTGATTGTACCAGCCATTGCCAAGCAGCACACCCACTGCGTTTTTACCTTGCACCACAGCAGCAGTAACATCGTGCGTAAGGTAGTGCGTGCGCCGGTCGAAGCGGGTGTAGGCCGGATCTAGCCGGTGGTCACCAACCCGAAGGCCGTTGACATACAATTCGTACAAGCCAGCTGCTGCTATATAAGCACGGGCGCTGCGAATCTTTTTTTTGGGCTCGAAAGTGGTTCGGAAATAAGGAGCCGGCTTAACGTCGATGCCCGCGCCATCTGAGATCCAGGCGCCTTTCCAGTTTGCATTTATACCAATGCCTGTTTCGAAATATGCAATGGGTTGCCGCTTGTACAGCAAGCCATTTTCATCCCAGACCTTCACCGTCCAGTAATAGCGGATGCCTCTTTCCAGTTTTTTACCGGCGTAGGAAACCAAACTTGCCGACGAAGCTACCTTTCCAGAATGCCACATCCCTTTTCCCTGTTGACCCAACGTGGCAGCATCTTTATCAACAAAAATCTCATAAGCTGTTTGCCTGGCGCCTCTGCGTTGGTCAGAGAGCTTCCATAGAAGACGGGGAGCGGGTTCATCCACACCGAGTGGATTCAACAGGTATTCACAGTGCAGATCAACCGGGCCCTGTATCCCTGCTGGTTGTGCAATCGACCAGGTTGATAAACAACCGACTAACATAACGATTAGCATACACCTGATCACGTCGCAACGTCGATGCTGAAGCCTGTACCTTTCCCAATGCAAATACAACTGCCTTTCTAACATAAAGCGCCAATTATGATCATGCCGTGCTGCTGGAGGGCAGCTGCAAAATTTAAAATACTTTTGTCTGAATGGAAATGTATTCCATTTCGGTTGTACTAAAAACGGAATTCTTTAATCGAAAGGATGATATGTCTGTCGAACATACGTTTGCTTTGTGCGACCCCAACGGGGTCGAATCCTTAATTTGCGGACTTTGCTATATACATTAGATGCCTTTGGCATCGGCTTCGATCGCGCAGTCACCAATTTGGATACATCGGTGTGCGCAGCCATTTTTTAAACATAAGTTCTATGCCGCATTGTGTAAGAGGCTTTATCCCGAAGGGATGACCTATTTATAGAATTTCCATCCCGAGTGTTGTGCAACCCCAACCGGTCGAATCTTTTATTTTCGGACCTTGCTCCATACATTTGATGCCTTCGGCATTGGCTTCGGTCACGCAATCACCAATTTGGATGCATCGATTTGCGCAGCCATTTTTTAAAACATAAGTTCTATGCCGCATTAGGTAAAAGGCTTTATCCCGAAGGGATGACCTATTTATAGAATTTCCATCCCGTGTGTTGTGCAACCCCAACCGGTCGAATCATTTATTTTCGGACCTTGCTCCATACATTAGATGCCTTCGGCATTGGCTTCGGTCACGCAATCGCCAATTTGGATGTATCGGTGTGTGCAGCCATTTTCAAACATAAGTTCTATGCCGCATTCTAATTGCTTTTATCCCGAAGGGATGACATATTTATAGAACGTGCATCCGGTGTGTGTTGTGCGACCCCGACAGGGTCGAATCCTTTATTGGCGGACGTCGCTCCATACATTAGATGCCCTCGGCATCAGCTGCCTTCACGCAATCGCCAAAATGGATGTGTCGGTGTGTGCAGCCATTTTTTAAAACATAAGTTCTATGCCGCATTGTGTAAAGGGACTTTTATCCCGAAGGGATGACCTATTTATAGAGTGTCCATCCCGGCTTCGTGCGACCCCAACGGGGTCGAACACCCATCGATGGCTTTTGCTTCGTGCATTTAAGGCCCTTGGCATCGCCTGCGATTAGCGCATCTGGCAATCTTCTGACCAAGCCTTCAACTCACTAGCTCTCCATTTGTAACAGTAAAGGTGAAGCAAGAAATCTTTTCACTGAAAAATACAGACGACTGCTTAATCTGTTTGGTTGGCGAGGTAGTAAGCGCTCGCAAAATTCCACCAGCATTTACCGGGTGCGAATGCCTGGCATCACTTTAGCCATGGAGGAGGCACCATCCTGCCTGATCCAGGTCGTTAGTTGTGCTGCGACGTAGATTTGGGGTATGAACCTTCCTTCGGTTACTTTGTCCACAGCGCCCACGATTGTTTGTTCGAGTTGCAACCGCGCTTATGCTGCGGAAGACATTCCCACCTATGCCACCTGTTGCAATCAACCCCTGATCCTGCAATACGCCGATTCCCGGGGGCTCACCAAGGAAGGGCTGCTGCACCGCGAGAAAACAATGTGGCGTTACTGGGAGATGCTCCCGGTAAAAGACGAAAGCAACAAAGTGTCCCTTGGTGAAGGTATGACGCCTTTATTACGGCTGGCGAATCTGGAGCGGCAATACGGCTACGAACACCTGCTGATAAAAGAC
Organism: Chitinophagaceae bacterium; assembly: GCA_041745695.1. Taxonomy (GTDB): domain Bacteria; phylum Bacteroidota; class Bacteroidia; order Chitinophagales; family Chitinophagaceae; genus Flavisolibacter. The sequence continues at coordinate 10,108 of JBGTIL010000006.1, forward strand.
GAATCGTTCAACCCAACCGGATCATTCAAGGCCAGGGGGCTCAGTGTAGCTATTTCGAAGGCTAAAGAACTGGGCATTCAACAATGCATCATACCAACGGCTGGCAATGCGGGCGGCGCTGCGGCTGCTTATTGTGCTAAAGCCGGGATCAAATGCACGGTGGTGATGCCCCGCCATACGCCCGCGGTTTTCAAAACAGAATGTGAGCTTTATGGTGCCCGTTTATTACTGGTGGATGGTCTTATTAACGATTGCGCAAAAAAGGTAGAGCAACTGAAAGAACAATCTTATTATTTTGATCTGTCAACGCTGAAAGAGCCTTACCGGCTTGAAGGAAAGAAGACGATGGGTTATGAGATCGCCGAGCAGTTAGGCTGGCAACTGCCCGATTATATTTTCTACCCTGCGGGTGGCGGAACTGGTCTCATTGGTATCTGGAAAGCCTTCCAGGAAATGCTTCATTTGGAATGGATCACAGGTCCGCTGCCGAAAATGATAGCCGTGCAGGCGCAGAATTGCAGCCCGCTGCAGCACTACCGGCAGGATCCGGTTAACTGGAAGGAGACCTTTGTTCCGCGCACAACGATTGCCAATGGGCTGGCGGTACCTTATCCTTTTGGGATGAGGATGATGCAGGAAGTGTTGCAAAATTCCGGTGGTACTGTGGTATCTATCAGTGAGGAAGACATCGTTGCCGGCATGCGCGAAATTGCCGGGAAGGAAGGAATGCTGGTGGCACCTGAAGGAGCAGCACTTTGGATAGCCGTGCAGCACCTGGAAAAGCAGGGTATTGTATCTGCCCAAAGTTCGATATTGCTGCTTAACACCGGGAGCGGTTATAAATACCTTGAAAACCTGGTGTAGTATAAGATTCCAAGATCATCATGCCTGTTGCAGGGTGGTTTCAATTTGGCGGCTTCGCATTCCAGTACGCGGTAGGCAAAGGGAGTAATCTACTGGCATCACAGCAACGTTTCAGAAAAGTAAGCAAGAGGAACTTTCTGAGCGTGATCGCAGGCAAGGGTCAATTTAATCATTTATCCGCAGCACTCATTTTGTCTGCAGCAGCAGGTATAGAACCGCTGCGATTGCAGCTCCTATGAACGGACCGGTAATCGGTATCCATGCGTAGGTCCAGTTAGTGCGGCATTTATTTTTCAGGGGCAGCACAGCATGCGCCAGGCGCGGGCCCAGGTCTCTTGCAGGGTTAATCGCATACCCGGTAGTACCTCCCAGTGACAGTCCTATGCTCCATACAAGAAAGGCTACAGGTATAGCGCCCAAAGAACCCAAACCGATCGGTGCTTTTTGTTCGGTGATCTCCGCATTGGTAAAATAGAAGATCACGAAAACCAACACAAAGGTTCCTACAATCTCACTGAGCAAATTGAACACACGGTTATGAATGGCAGGAGCCGTACAGAAAGCAGCCATCTCTGCATGCGGATCATTGGTTGTATTGAAGTGATCCCTGTACACAACCCAAACAACTACGGAACCTATAATTGATCCAACCAGCTGCGCGAGTATGAAAAAAGCAACCTTGCTCCAGGCAAATTTTCCTGCAATGGCAAGTCCAATTGTAACAGCGGGGTTCAGGTGCGCGCCACTGTAAGGAGCTGCTATAACCACGCCTACATAAACAGCCAGTGCCCACCCGGTGGTAATCACCATCCAGCCACTATTATGACCCTTGGTTCCTTTCAGTACCACGTTGGCTACTACCCCGTTGCCGAGGATGATAACGAGCATGGTTCCTATTAGTTCGGCTGTGAATTCATTCATACATCTTTGGTTTTTTGCTTACCTGTTTGTTTATATCTTTCTGCGCTCAAAAAATGAAAAACTAAATTTTTTATTATCTAATGAGCAGAAAAATTCTGAAAACCTTCAGCATGAGGTTTTAGACTTAAAAAATTCCCTTAA
>JBGTIL010000007.1:0-3136 GCA_041745695.1 Chitinophagaceae bacterium
TGTAGGCTCCCCCGAAGTTCAGCCAGTAAGGTTAGAGTTAGCAACGAAGTCGGATTGTTAACTTTAAACTTTTATACATGAAGAAGCGATTTACAGAAGGTCAGATCGTATCCGCTATCAAGAAGCAGGACGCTGGTATTGCGGTCAAAGAGATATGCCGTGAGATAGGCATATCAGATGCAACATTTTACAATTGGAAAGCCAAGTACGGCGGTATGGAAGCATCGGACGTAGCGCGGCTAAAGGACCTGGAAAGGGAGAATGCCGAACTTAAGAAAATGTATGCCGAAGCAAGCATTGAAATCCGGGCTATGAAAAACCTGATTGAAAAAAAGTTCTGACGCCTGAGCTGAAGCGGGAAGCTGTTGACTTTTTAACCACAGAGGAGCAGCTAAGTAATCGACAGGCGTGCAAACTGATAGGATTATCCCGAACCACCTATCAGTACAAGAGGAAAGCAAAAGATGATAGTGACGTCCAGGAAGCATTGACTACCCTTACCACCCGGCATCCCTCCATAGGCTACTGGCAGTGTTGCTACCGGCTTTGGAATAAAGGTCACCAGTGGAATCACAAACGCATTTACAGAGTTTATACGGAGATGAAACTGAATATCAGAAGAAGGGCAAAGAAAAGACTGCCCGAGCGGGTGAAGCAGCCACTTACTGTGCCCACGGCTCCTAACCAGATATGGAGCATTGACTTTATGAGTGACAGCCTTACAGATGGCAGGCGCTTTAGGCTATTGAACATCATTGATGATTATAACCGACAGTCGCTGGCTATGGAAGTAGACACTTCGTTGCCATCACTGCGGGTTATCAGGGTGCTGGACACCTTGATAGCTGAAAGGGGTTGTCCAGCCAATATCCGTTGCGACAATGGTCCGGAGTTCATCAGCCATAAACTGGAAGAGTGGTGCAGCCATGAAAACCGCAGAATCAGTCTTCAGTTTATACAGCCCGGAAGACCCATGCAAAATGCATACATCGAAAGAAAGAACGGAAGCATAAGACGTGAGCTGCTGAATGCTTACCTGTTTGGCAGCCTTAGGGAAGTGAGGATACTGAGTGAAGAATGGAGAACCGATTACAATAGCGAAAGACCTCATAAGTCACTGGGATACTTATCGCCATTAAAATACGCCGAGGTGCAAAACAGCAAGCCAGCTTTATCCACACCGGCGAGCGAAACATTAAACAAAATTGAAGCGCAGCCGGTAGTGGTTAAAGCGGTTCAATACAAGAATACTAAATTTGAAAACTCTATCTGACCCTGGCACTAAAAAAAGGGGAGCCTACAATGTCTTTTTGTCATCCGCTTTCGTATCAGCTGAAGGCTTTGCTTAAGCCTTTGGTAGAAATATAAGTACCGTTCGTTGTTTGTTGTCCTTCATGTGGTTACCTACAAAATGGAATCGTAGGACAGTTGTACGGTTTTTCATGTAAACCTTCCCGACATGTGTCTAGCCTACCTCAAAGGTGCCTATATATTGTAAATAATATTCATGCATGGATGCTGATGTTTTTGCGCTCCATTTCGCAACGCCCAACCTTGCGGCCGTGGCCGCCGCACGTTCCTGTGGTAATATTATATCACAATTATCGTATCTTACTATTCGTGGAGTTTCCTTGCGCGCCGGCAGGTCTTTATGGGGTTGACTTACTTTCTACTCTCTACACAATTAAACTTTTGTCCTCCGCCTTTGAAAATGAGATTCGTTATATAGTCACTTTAATTCAGCTAATGCAAGGAATTGAATAATTTCCCGGCTGCCCGTATGATATCACTTGCATCTCCCGGATAAGTGGGGCTCAAGCGAGCATCAAAAAATTGCCTTACCCTACATCACCTCCGATGGGCTTTTTTCTAAAGCAACGCTTCCGTGTCTCCTTTGCTTTGAGACATTTACCGGGTAGCCCTGTGAATGTGACCCGTTCACGCCAAAACTGACGCCATGAATAATCTTGGAAGTACACAAAGTTTGTACGCCATTGCTCTTGTTATCATGCTTTCCGCCGCCGGTTGCAGCAATTACTATCGAGCAGTCCGCGCTCAGCCGGATAGCAATGCCATTGATTCGCTCCATAAGTTAGACCGGTTTTTTATCCTCCGTTCCGCGCAGTCTGCTTATCACATGAAAAATATCCGCATAAGCCCGGATCAGAAAACTTTTTTCTGCCAGCTCGATACCCTGTCAACCGGGCATCGTTTGCACCTTAAAAGGGGGCGTAATGGAAACTTGAAGTATTTCAAAAAATCTCCCGACGATAAGAATGTTTTGAATGAGGTTCACTTCTTCACCTCTCAGAGTGCGCCGGCCTTATCCGGCAGCGAATACTCACTCGTACTGGACAGCATCCAAAAAATTGAAGTCCTGGAATGGGATGCAGGGCGGACCACAGGAAGTTATGTGCTGGGGGCAATTGGTGTCACGGTGGGCGCGGCTGCACTGGCACTCGTGGTGGCTGTGGCATTAAAAAGTTCATGCCCTTTTGTTAGTGCTTACGACGGCGAGCAGTTTTCCCTCCAGGGCGAAATTTACGGAGGCGCCCTATATCCGCAGATGGCCCGGTATGATTTCCTTCCACTTCACATGCGACCAAAAAAAGACGGCTCCTACAGCTTGAAGATCAGTAACGAACTACAGGAACGTCAGTTCACCGACCTGGCAGAACTCTGGATGGTAAACTATAAAGATGGTGAGCCGCTCACTGACGAGAAGGGTAATATCTACCTTGTCCGTGCGGCACAACCGCCCATATTCGCCTCACTCAACGGAAAAAACATCAAGCGCCATCTTTTGCAGGCCGGTGATTATTCGGTCTGTTACATGGATGACACCACTTCCGAGATTGCCCGTAATGAAGCTCACCTCACTTTTGGCAATCCCAAGGGTAAGACCGAAGGAAAGTTGGTCCTGAATCTTAAAAACTCCTATTGGCTGGATATGCTTTATGGGGAACTGGCGAAAGGATTTGGTTCCTTTTATCCAACGTATGCCGTGCAACAGAGAGAGAAGCCCCTGGCGGAACTGCTGCGGTGGACCAAAGAACAGCAGATTCCCCTGGAAGTGTCGATAAAAACGGCGAGCGGATGGAAGGTAATAGCAGATCTAACTACCATCGGCCCGCTC
>JBGTIL010000008.1:0-6431 GCA_041745695.1 Chitinophagaceae bacterium
GGTAGAGGCTTATGGTTACCTGGCAGCATTTGAGGCCAATACACAAAAGAACTATCCAGAAGCGGTGGATTATTTTGAAAAGATGCTGGAGATAGATCCGCAAAATGAGGATGCTAAAAAATACATTGCTGTATTGGAGAAACAGCTTCAAAAAAAGGATGAGTAATTTTTTTCATAGTGTTTTGATAGGGTTGATGGCCTTCTGCAAATGCAGAAGGCTTTTTTATGGAGCGTAACAAACTTCCAGACTTTAATTTTGAGCCATTATGGAGAACGAACAACCGGAAATGGCCCATCGGGATTTGGCAAAGCCAAAACTGATTTTACTTGACGTATACGAAACGCTGTTGGATATGGCCGACGTGGAAAGGCGGGTGAATAAACTTCTGGACAATAAAAGAGGTTATACAATATGGTTTGAACTTTTTATGCAGTACTGCTTTGTAGATAGCTGCATGGTGCAGTTCCATCCCTTTGCTTCTATTGCAAGAGCCACGCTACAAATGGCGGCGAAAACGCTTGGCGAAAAACTAGATGAAGAAGCCACCGGCGGGTTGCTGGAGTTGCTGAAACACTTGCCCGCAAAAGATGGCGTTCAGGAAGGGCTTTCGCTTTTACACGACAACGGATACCGCATTGCTGCGCTCACTAACTCACCGCAGCAGATAGTAATGGACCGGATGGAACGCACCGGCCTGGTTTCTTATTTTGAAGAAGTATTGAGTGCCGAGCATGTAAAAAAATACAAGCCTTGCATTGAAGTTTACGACTGGGCTGCAGGCAAGTTAGGTGTGGGGCTTCATGAAATTTTGTTGGTATCCGCACACAGTTGGGATATAGCTGGCGCTGCCAATGCCGGTATGCAAACCGCTTACGTACTACAACCTGCACAGATGCTATACCCTTTAGCGCCACTGCCTGATTATACGTGCAAAAATCTTGCGGATTTAGCCGGGCAGCTTTCATTAAAAAAAACCATTGACTAAAAGAAAAAAATTCTTTTTTCGGGTATCAGTGGCGCATATCAGCTAACCGATGATGCTTTCATGCCATCCGTTCCTCTAATCACTGTTTAATCGCCCGGCAAGTTGATTTTCAATCCAAATAACATCAGCAAGCGGGGTTTGCTGCCGAATACGGGCGGCGTTTTTAAGAAGTATTATAAAGTGCAGCAAACTTCCAGACATTGGGTTCGTTTTTTATGAAAAACGAACAGCCCGAAATGTCCCATCAGACTTTGGCTATGCCAACAGCTATTCTGCTTGACGTATATGAAACACTGTTGGGTATGGCCGAAGTTGGAAAGCGTGTGAATAAACTCCTGGATAATAAAAGAGGCTATACGCTATGGTTTGAACTTTTTGTGCAGTATTTCTCTGTCGGTAGTTGCATGGCGCGGTTCCATCCCTTTGCTTTTATTGCGAAAGCCATGCTGCAAATGGCGGCAAGAACGCCTGGCGAAAAACTAAATGAAAAAGGCACCGGCGGGTTACTGCAGTTGCTGAAACATTTGCCCGCAAAAGATGGTGTGCAGGAAGTGCTTGGCTTTTACACGACAGCGAATACCGCATTGCTGCGCCTACCCATTCTCCGCAGCTCCCAATTAATTAGGAGCTTAGCTATTGCCTAAAATTTATATAAACCATCTGCAACTACTGGTAGGTGTGTAAACGCCGAATAACGAACTAATGTAACAATTATGCGGGGAGGCAGACATAAAAGGTAGCACCCTGGTCAGGTTGCGAAGAGGCATAGATTTCACCTTTATGATTAGAAACTACCTTTTTTACCAGTGAAAGCCCAATGCCTGTTCCTTCAAATTCTGACTTGTTAGCAAGACGTTGAAAAATAGTAAAGATTTTTTCTGCGTGTTGTTGTTCAAAACCAACTCCATTATCAGTTACCGTGATCTCATAATAGACCTTATAGCGGTTGAGCTGTGGCTGTTGCAAAATCTCTTCAGCTAACATCTGTCGGCAAGAAATTTTGATTTCTGGTTGTATTCCCAACTTTGTAAACTTCAACGCATTGTTAAGTAAGTTATAAAATAACTGCTGCATCTGAATTGGCACTGCTTTAATTGTTGGCAAGGGTTCAATCGCAATGCATGCGTTTTTTTGTACAATGAGTAGTTCAAGGTCAACCAACACGTGCGCCACAATTTCATTCAGATCAACGTCCGTAAACTTCTCTTCGCGGTGCAATTTGGTAAAGTTAAGCAAGGCTTTTAACGAGCTGCTCATTCGTTCTGCAGTGTTGCTGATCTTGTCGATATACTTTTGGGAAGCGACATCAAGATTTGCGTAGGCATTTTCCTTTATAAGTTCAGCAAAAGTTCTGATTTTGCGCAGCGGTTCTTGCAAATCATGACTGGAGACATGGGCAAACTGCTCGAGTTCACTATTAGAAATCTGGAGTGATTTTGTTCGTTCCACCACCTTTCGTTCCAACTCTTCGGTAAGCAATATCTGATCGTGTATGTCCGTACAAGTGCCAACCCACATTGTAATTTCTCCAGCAGCATTTTTTATGCTCGAAGCTCTTGCCAGGTGCCAGCGGTAATCGCCTTTAAAGTTTTTGTACCGGGCTGCCTGCTCAAAGGTTTTACCTGTGTTGGTTGAAAGTTGCCATGGTGCGGTCAGCTTTTTTTTATCCTCATCGTGAACTACAGACAGCCAACCCAATCCTAGTGCCTCTGCCTGTAGTTGTCCGGTATAAGAATACCAGCCCTTTGTAAAGTAGGTCGTCTTGCCAGCTTCATCGCTTGTCCAGGCCATTTGAGGCAACGCTTCCAATATGGACTGGATACGGCTGCTTTCCAGCCGCTGTTCCGTAACATCATTAAACAAGACCAGGAAATGTTTTTGTCCTTCTTCATTATAGACTTCTGCAGAAGTTAGCTCCAGAATTCTCCTCTGAACATTTATTTCTTTTTTCAAGTGCGGATGATGGCCATCCAGAATAAAATCTTTGAGGGTTCCCTCTACATCTTTTGAAAAGAGCTGGCCTAATTCTACATTTCCGGGCGACATAGCAGGAAAGAATCTTCTGGCTTGTTCATTGTAAGTTGTGACCTGAAAATTATCATTTACTAAAATGGCGGTTATGGGCGCATAATCAAGAAAGATTCCAAGTTGTTCGGGCGCTATTTTTTTAGGGGGCTTTGTGAGCGGTTTTTGAAGAAGCGCCAGTTTATGGAAACTTCTCTTTTGCCTCGTTCTGAGTGCTGCTCCTTTGCAGATCGTGGTTAGATCAAGCTCCGGACTTAACGGTACTACCAAAGTGTTCTTTCCAACAAAAGGGGCGAACTGGATGGATTGTTTAACTGGTTTTATTTTGAGCGGCGTCACCAACAAAATAATAGCTAAGTGTGAATCCGCCGTTGTTAGTTTTTGAACTTCTTTTACGGGGTTGATAACATCAATACCAATTATATAAACATTCGCGTCGTATAGTAACCGTTGAGCAATCGCTTCATCAACTGATGGGATAGGTTTTAGTAGAAACGCTGCCTGTAAAGAGCTGAATGCTTTTGCCTGCAAGTCTAAGCCGGAACAAACGATAGTGCCTTCCAATGATTGCGTTTTTTTAGTCGGACAAAAGCGGTTGATCAAGCAAAATTCGGCCTATCCAGGTATAGAGCAAGTCTGTAGTGGGTGCCATTACATGCGCGGCACGGGCATCCCGTAGAAGCATACCCAGGGTTGCATTGTGGTGATACCCAATTCCACCGGCAAGTGTCATGGCTTCATTTACCGTATCCACAGCGCAGCCGGCTACTTCGGCTTTAGCAGCTAATATGGAAATCACACTTGCCGGATCACCCTTATCACCAGACAACGCCGCATTATAAATAAGCTGTCTTGTCCTTTCTACCTTGGCCCATACCATACCAAGGCGGTGTTGCAAAAGCGATACCTGCGCAAGGCTTGTTCCATTATGGGAGTAGGTTCTTTTGCTTAGTGTAAGTGTAGCTTCTTCCAAAGCCCTTTCCGCAATACCCAGGTAGGTGCCTGCCATAGCTGTAAGAAAATAGGGCGCTACTACATTAAACATGTACCAGAGTTGATCGCCTTTTTCGCCCAGGATATGCCTGCTGGAAATATGTACATTATTTAGTTGCAACGATCGCGACGAATTACCCCGCATTCCCAGGCCGTTCCAATCCTTTCCCCATTGCATTCCTTCGGTGCCTTCATCCAGTACCACGCAGGAAAATTCATCTGGACGTGCATCATCGCTTGCGGCTGCGGTGGACAGTACATACGAATCGGCATAACTGCCATTGGTAACGAAGGTTTTCCCACCGTTGATTAAAAAAACATCTTCTGACAAGGGCAGGAGGGGAGTTTGTGGGAAATAAAAGTGGGCACCTGTTCCGGGCTCACTTAAGGCTAAAGTGGTTAAGTGTTCACCTGCCGCAATGGGTTCCAAATAGAGCCTTTTTTGCCAATCGGTTGCCTTTGCTGCAATGACAGCCGAACCCACGCAATGCATGCCAAAACAAAGCCCTGCTGAAGAATATGACTTTCCCAACACTTCACAGATTCTGACTAAAGCATATAAGCCTTGTCCGGCCCCACCATATTCAACCGGAACCACAAGGCCTGTAAGTTTCGCTTCTTTCAGGGCATCCATACTTTCCGCCACCCACACGCCCTCTCTGTCCGCTATTGGCGCTTCCTTCTGCACAATGCCTTGTGCGATTTCTTTAGCCTTTTGAATGAGTACATGAATGTCCATAGCAATACCTGCTTAAAAAACATACCAATAAACAAGGCATGGTTTATTTTGTTTTAGAATTTAAAATCGTGGAATTGCTGGTCAGCGTAATATTGTTTAATTATAGCTCTATCCCCCTTCCAGTCTTTGCTCAACACTTGTTGCAAAACAGCTTTTATTTCCGCCAAGCTGTGGGGCTTTACAATATAGGAAGAAGCGCCGGCTTCAAAAGCTGCCCTGATGCTTTTAGCATCACCGCTACCGGTATACATAATAATTGGCAGGTAGGCAAAGGATGGATTGGCCCGAAGCGCTTTAATCGCTTCTTGACCTGAGTCCTGCTGAAGAAAAGAATCAATAAAAAGAAGATCGGGGAATAGCTTGATTTAACTGTTGCAAAAGCTCCCCTTTGGAGAGTGCCTCTACAACTTTTATGGCAGGATTGATTTGATGAACGACGGTTGTAAAGAACTCACTATCCTCAACATCATCATCCACAATAAGAATGCTGTTAACGTCTATTTGGTTTTGTTTGCGCACTAGTAAAATTGGCTGTAAATCTTGAAGTCTCTAAAGTATAAAAAAATAAATTACGCTTGAAAATTAATAACAATTCTCAGGCGCAATACCGAATCATGGTCTCCACCGTTTTTATAATTTCCCGCATATGGTGCGGCTTCACCAAATAATCAGCAGCGCCTTTGGCAATGCACTTGGCCCTGTCTTCCTCCGAGTCAGAAGTGGTAAATATAACTTTGGGGATGTGCTTGTATTTGTCATAGCCTTTGAGCGCTTCCAGTGTTTGCAAACCATTTAAAACAGGCATGTTCAGGTCAAGCACAATTAAGCATGGCAGGAGGTCCTCTGCCAAATGAGACAAATAGTCAAGCACTTCCTGCCCATTGGCTGTAATGTGAAACCGGTGAGTAGAACTGACTTTATTGAAAGCCATTTTAATAAATTCCTGATCGTCTTCATCATCTTCCGCTAATAAAATCATCGGTACTTTTTAAAGTGTCATGTTGATTAACCCACTGCTAAATTATGGATAAAAGACACTATGAATATACATTTCGCTTAAGACATATAAACTGACTGTATTAATCAAAAGTTCTCCCACTTTCTGCCCGTAAAGCGGAACGATCTGCAAAACGAGATGGTCCCTTTCGCTGGAGTGTACCAGTAATGTTCCAGGGCGGGCTTTCATGTTCTATTTGGTCTACAGAGATTCCCGCCACCTAGTTTTAGTCAAATAATTTTTGAGTGGTGAGTCTTTAAAATTAAGCGATTGCGTGAAATGAAAAAGTAATGGGATAAATTACTCCGATGTAACCCTTTCAATCTATCAGTCAGTATTTTTATTTTTAGTAATATCCATTCAGCCCCATTGATAAAAATTGAGGAAGAACATTCATTTTAAAGCTGTCTTCTATTTGTTTTACAGTATTTTTAAGCCGCTCATTTTAAACTCTTTTCAACGGCATGAAGTACCGGGATATATTGCTTATAGATGATGATGAGGACGATGGAGAAATTTTTATGACGGCTTTAGAAGCCGTTTCTGATAATGTCAGGTGTACAGTACTTCATGATGCTCAGCAGGCCCTGGATAAATTGTCATCCAATGCAATCCGCCCGGATGTTATCTTTTTAGATTTGAACATGCCGGGAATGAACGGACAACAATTTTTGGTAGCGGTTAAAAAAGA
>JBGTIL010000009.1:0-9187 GCA_041745695.1 Chitinophagaceae bacterium
ATATCCACTTCGTTAAAAGTAGTCAGCATGGCAGTGGTATTTTTGGCCTCCACCAACCTGCGACTGATGGTTTTACGCAGGTTGCTCATTTTCTCACTGCGTACTTCCCTGTTGAACGCCTGCAGCCCAGGTTTACGACCGGGGTTAGAGAGCGCCTCAAGCACATCATCCTTCAATATCTTTCCGTTGTGCCCATGGGCCTGTATACTTTGTGGATCAACCTTTTTATCAGCGATCATTGCAGAAGCCACAGGCGTTGCCTTAACCGCGTTAGAAACCGCGGCAACCGGTGCTGAAGTTGCAGGTGCGGGCTGCTGTTGCGGCTTTTCGGCAGGGGGCGCCGGTGCTGCAGCGTTGGCTTCCGGAGGTGCAGACGGAGCACCCGCTGGTTTTGCTGCAGTTTCATCTATCTGTGCCACCACATCACCAATTTTGAGTGTATCGCCTTCCTTTCCCACTGTTTTTAAAACACCCGCTTTTTCAGCGTTCACTTCAAAGGTTGCCTTCTCACTTTCCAGCTCGGCAATCACTTCATCGCGTTCCACATAGTCACCATCTTTTTTCAGCCATTTAACAAGCGATACTTCGCTGATGGATTCTCCAACTGTAGGCACTTTAATTTCAATCATTCGATGTAAATTTTCTCTTGGCAATCAGAACCACAAACGGTCCTGGTCAATTTTTCAACAGCACTTTAAATAGAAAAAGCAGTATCCACTATCTCGCCCTGCTCCTGTGCATGCACTTTGCTGTAACCGCTGGCGGTGGAGGCACTTGGCTGCCTGCTGATAATTCCAAAATTCATTGTCTTTAAATTCATTTGCAGAAATGACGCAGCACCCATATTCAGCGGTTCTTCCTGCACCCAGAACCACGTAGCTTTCTTGTACTTCTGGTACAACACTTCCAACTGCTTCAGAGGGAGCGGGTAGATCTGCTCTATGCGAACAACCGCAATGTCTTTGCGGGCTGTTTTCTGCTGACGCTCCGCGAGGTCGTAGTATACCTTGCCGCTACAGAATAAAACCTTGGTGATGCCTGCAGGATTGGTAACACCTGTATCATCCATGACTTCCTGGAAACCACCTTCCGTAAAAGCAGACACATGCGAGTAAGTTGCCGGCAGCCTCAAGTTTGCTTTCGGCGAAAAAATTACAAGTGGTTTGCGGAAAGACCAGGCAAGCTGGCGGCGAAGAGCATGAAAAAGATTTGCTGATGTAGTAATATTGGCGATGATCATATTATGCTCCGCGCACATTTGTAAAAACCGTTCCATGCGCGCGCTGCTATGCTCCGGACCCTGCCCTTCGTAACCATGCGGCAGCAATAAAACAATGCCATTCATGCGCTGCCACTTAGTTTCGGCAGATGCAATGAACTGGTCGATAATGATCTGGGCTCCATTTCCGAAATCTCCGAACTGGGCCTCCCACAGCACAAGCGCATTCGGATTGGCCATAGCGTAGCCGTATTCAAAACCCAGAACGCCATACTCACTTAAGAGCGAGTTGTAGATCCTGAATTTAGCCTGGCCTTCGCTGAAATGGTTTAACCTGTTATGCCCCTTGTCTGAGGTTTCATCGCGTATGATCGCATGGCGGTGAGAGAATGTGCCCCGCTTCACATCCTGACCACTTAGCCTTACATCTTTACCTTCTACTACCAGGCTGGCATAAGCAAGCAGTTCACCGGTTGCCCAGTCTACCTTCTGCTCGCTGTCGAACAATTTTATTTTATCATTTAAAATCTTGTCTACTTTCTTGAGTGGGGTGAACCCTTCAGGATACTTCATCAGCCCGTCGAAAAGCGTTTTGAAACCCGCGGCGGTAATGGCTGTTACAGGCGAGCTGTTAAAATCCTCGGGGCTCGCCTTACGCAAACTCTGCCACCATTTTTCGGGAGCCTGCTTATTGTAAGGTAAGGGGTGTTGTTTTACTTCGTCGAGCCGCTCCTGTAGGTCTGCCCAGAATTTCTTTTCCATTTCCTTTGCCAGCTCTTGCGCATCCGGCGTTCCGTTCTTGGAAAGAAACTGCACATACTCCTCACGCGGGTTGGCATGTTTGTCGATAAGTGCATATAGTTGCGGCTGGGTAAACTTGGGATCATCACCTTCGTTGTGACCATGACGGCGGTAGCAGACCATATCAATAAAGATGTCGGCATTAAATTCCTGCCGGTAGCGTGTGGCCAGTTCCACGCATTTCACAACGGCTTCCGGGTCATCGCCATTTACGTGAAGCACCGGAGCCTGCACCGTTGCAGCTACCGAAGTACTGTAGTCGGAACTGCGAGCCTCTTCAAAGTCTGTGGTGAATCCGATCTGATTGTTGATAACAAAGTGAATCGTTCCGCCCGTATAGTAACCAGTGAGGTCACTCATCTGCAGTATCTCATAAACGATTCCCTGTCCCGCAATAGAAGCATCGCCATGAATCAGGATAGGAAGTACTTTATCAAAATCTGAATCATAGATAATGTCTGCCTTCGCCCGCGCATAACCAAGAACGATAGGATCAACAGCCTCAAGGTGAGAAGGATTAGGCGACAGCTGCAAATACATTTTCTTGCCGCTTGCAGTATCTACCTCTCCGCTCAATCCGAGGTGGTATTTCACGTCGCCGCTACCCATTGTTTGATCAGGTATGGCGGTTCCTTCAAATTCGCTGAATATCTGCTCGTAGGTTTTACCTAATATATTGGCAAGTATATTTAAACGCCCGCGGTGGGCCATACCTATTACCACCTCCTGAACACCTGCCAGGGCTGCGGTGTTGATAATGGCGTCCAGCGCTGCAATAGTGGTTTCGCCACCTTCCAGTGAGAAACGTTTCTGTCCGATATATTTGGTATGCAGGAATTTCTCGAAGATCACACCCTGGTTCAGTTTATCGAGAATGCGGCGCTTCTTTTCAATCGGCAGTGGCTCCAGCAGCGTTTTTTCCACTTCTCTCTGTAACCATTCCAGCCTGTCCTGGCGTACAATGTATTGGTATTCTATACCGATATGGGTGGTGTAAATGCCCTGGAGATGAGCAAGAATTGCCGAAAGAGTAGCCTTGCCCAGTCCAACCGCGCTTCCTGAAGAAAACGTTTGCTCAAGGTCGCTATCCGTTAAACCGAAGTGAACCAGGTCGAGATTGGCCCCGCGGTCTTTACGCTCACGGATAGGATTGGTTTTAGCTATCAGATGTCCTTTCTTTCTATAAGCCAGTATCAAGTTGTAGACCGCAAGTTCCTTAGTAATATCTCCAACTGGCGCCGGTGCAGCCGCCGCCGAGGCTGCCGGCTCTGAAGCCGCCACTGGAGCAGCAGAGCCATTCGACTGCGCGAGTGCAAAATCGAAACCCTCAAAAAACCTGCGGAAATCGGGATCAACAGCCTCTGGATTTTGTACAAAATCTTTGTACAGGCCTTCTATATACGTAGGATGAGAATTGGTGATATAGGATAAATCCTTCATGAAAGGGATTTTAGTATTTTTTGGGTAGGCAAATATACCGTCCTTTAAATAATGCTGCTTCACGTTTATTACTGCCGTTACGCACCATTGCATGCACTAAGAAAGATTCTGTAATCAGGAAGGGTTTAATGAATTATTTCTCTTACTTTTGCCGTCCAAATTAATCGAACTCATGGCTAATCACAAAGCTACAAAGAAGGATATGCGTCAGGCAAGCAAACGCCGCGAACGTAACCGTTACTATGGTAAAACAACCCGTAATGCTATCCGCGACCTGAAAGTTATTACTGAAAAAGCGGCGGCCGGTGAAAAAGTACCGCAGATCATTTCTATGCTTGACCGTCTTGCAAAACGTGGTGTGATCCATAAAAACAAAGCAAGCAATTTAAAAAGCAAGCTGGCAAGAAGAGTTAATGCGATTGCCTGATCTTTTTACTCCATATTTTTGAAGCATCCACCCTTTAGTGGATGCTTTTCTTTTTTAGTCAACTCCCTTTTATGCGCTGCAGAATCTTGTTTTTATTATTGCTGCTCACCGCTGGCTCCAGCGCCCAACTTATTACCCGGTTTGAAACCTCGGGGGGTACACAAACACCTGCTTATCCGGAAATAATTAGCTGGTGGAAAAAGGCGGATGCTGCTTCTCCTCTCATGAAGGTTATGGAGATGGGCGCGTCTGATGCAGGCTACCCGCTGCACCTGGTGTTGATTTCGGCAGACAGGAACTTTAGTATACCGTCGATTAAAAAGGCTGGGAAAGTAATAATCCTCATTAACAATGGCATCCACCCTGGAGAACCCGATGGTATTGATGCGAGTATGCTGCTGGCAAAAGAGATCATAGAAGGGAAAAAGAGATTGCCCCCCGAGGTAATTCTTGCCATCATACCTGTATATAATATTGGTGGTGCGCTCAACAGAGGCAGGTATGTTCGGGTTGACCAGGATGGACCTGAAGAAAAGGGCTCACGGGGCAACGCTCAGAACCTCGACCTCAATCGCGACTTTATTAAGTGCGATACAAAAGAAGCAATCAGTTTCACCCGGATCTTTCACTACCTCGATCCGGACGTGTTCATCGACAACCATGTAAGCAACGGCGCCGATTACCAGCATATTATGACCCTCATAGAAACCCAGCACAATAAATTAGGTGGCGCTATGGGAATTTTTCAGCAAAAGGTATTTTCTCCCGCTCTGTATGCATCGATGAAAGAAAAGTCGTTCGACCTGGTTCCTTATGTAAATCACAGCAATGAAACACCAGACAAGGGTTGGCCTGAGTTCTGGGACAGCCCGCGTTACAGCAGCGGATATGCAGCACTTTGGAACACATTTGCATTTGTGCCGGAAACACACATGTTGAAACCCTACCGGCAACGCGTAGCCGCAACCCAGGCTTTGATGCAAAGCTTCATTGATTTTTGTGCAGCCAATTACGAAACTATCGTTGGGTTGCGAAAACAAACGCGCCAGCAGCAAGCGATGCAGCCTTCTTTCCCTATTGCATGGAAATGGGAGCCCACGCGCTTCCAGGAGGTTGTTTTCAAGGGTTACACGCCCGCGCAAAAGACGAGCAGCGTATCTGGCCTTCCCCGGCTTTTTTACGACCGCACAAAACCATTTGAGAAAAAAGTGCCCTTCTATAATGAATACAGCGACACTCTTTCCGTGGCAACACCGAAAGCTTACCTTATACCACAAGGATGGTGGAAAGTGCTGGAGCGTTTACAAGCGAATAAGATTGCCATGACACCGTTGGCAAAAGACACGGTTGTGGAAGTGGAAGTGTACAGGATTCAGTCCTACCAACCATCCGGTCGGTTGTTTGAAGCACACCGTCCAAATTCAAATGTGAAAGTTCTAAAATCTCTTCAGCGCCGTTCCTTTAGAAAAGGCGACTACCTCATTCCACTGACCGGGGCAAATGCCCGGTTCCTGGTAGAAACCCTGGAGCCGCAGGCTGAGGATAGTTACTTTGCCTGGAACTTCTTTGACGCGGTACTGGGGCAAAAGGAAGGATTCTCCGACTATGCTTTTGAAGAAACCGCGGCTGCTTACCTGCAAAAAAATCCGGAGCTGCGAGCCAGACTCGAGGACAGGAAAAAAAGAGATTCAGTTTTTTCAAAAGACGGGGGAGCTCAGCTCACCTTTGTATATCAAAATTCTCCCTACGCAGAGCCAGGATTTATGCAGTACCCGGTGTACAGGTTATTGCGCAGCATAAAATAAATTAATACAATGCTTGCACCAGCATTGTCAAACTGCCAAGGCCGTAAATATGCATAGTTTCATTTCTCTTTAGGCTATTTCACAAAGGCTTTATGATAGCACCCGGACCAACCGGCAGAACTTCCCTCAGGCGATCTGATTGTTTAAAAATCTTGTTCGCCAGTAACACACAGGTAAGCAGAATGGCTACACTTAGGTATCCGAGCCAATCGTACCTGTAAATTTTGCCGGCGTCGCCGCTCACCACGATCAATCCTGCAATAAGGGATGCGGCTGCAGTTCCCAGTTGCTGCACACTGCTGTTGAAACTCATGAAACTTCCCTGCTTGGCGGGTTCCACCAGGTTACTAACCATAGCTTGTGCAGCCACACCGCGGCCAGTGGCAAGAATGAACCACAGCGCGAAAAAAAGGAGCACTATGGCAAAATTGATCGGGGGCAGGTTGGTGATGATGATCACGATCGGAAGGGACAAAAGGATACATACGCGGAAAACTTTGAGCTTGCCAAAACGATCACCCATTTTACCCAGTATGTTTGCGGCAAAAAACGCAGCCACACCACCCACAAGGTAGACCATCGGGGTTTGAAATTTCGAGTATCCACTATTGAATTCCAGGTAGGGATTGATAAACGGAATGATGAGAAAGTGACCGGTCATGATTAGGCCCGAGAACAACAGCGCCAGGCGTTGGGCACTGTTCTGCCAAACGGTTTTAAGCACTTCAAATTTACTCACCCCATCGTCTTTCAATTGGATGTGTTTGTTCATGGCAGGCACGTAACGGACAATAAAAGGAATGACAATGATTCCAAGAAAACCTACCAGTAAAAACGGCGCGTGCCAGGAAAAAATATTAGCAAGGTAGAGGGCAAACGGAACACCGAAGGTAGAGGCAACAGAGAAGGACGACATGACAGCACCCATTGCAGCACCGCGCCTGTTGTAAGTAAATACGTCTGATACGATGGATAATACCTGTGCACCAATCAAGCCGCCGAATACGCCTGCCAGTAGCCTCGCTGCGAGCAGCAGGTGATAAGAAGGAGCAAAACCGCAGGCAATGGTCCCGAGAAGGAAACCGATGTATCCGACCAATAAAATTTTCTTACGATCGTATTGGTCTACAAAGAAAGCGGCTACAAATCCCGACAGTCCGGCGCTTAGCGTATAGGCTGCTACGAGTAGGGTAAATTGCCGGGGGGAAATGTTGAAGAAGGGCATCAGGTAGTTGCCCAGGGGCATCATGATCATGAAATCGAGGATATGGGTAAAGTTGATGGCGGCGAGCAGGAACAACAGGATCTTTTCTTTTTTCGACATGTTGGAAAGGGGCTATGGTCAAGATTGTACTAAGCTGATTGGCGGATGATTGACCCCCGAACTGCTTGTTGTCGCGGAGCAAAATCGGTCCTTTGCACTGTGTGCAAAAGTAACCCTATGTTCGTAGGTGAGGTCGCTGTAACCTTCCAAAGGGAGGAAAGAATACCTATTTTATTTTGGTCGAAGCAACCGATGATAGATTTTGAACGGTGTAGATCCTCGACCCGTGCGGAAGTAGTGAGGAACTTATCTTGTTAGCAGCGGTAGGATTGAGCAGGAAGGCAGGAGCAAGAGCGGATGCCGGCATCGTCCGGTAATCAAAGACAGCGATAACACAAGGTAGTTGGTGACTTCAGCTTCCTTTACTAAGGGTAGTACAACAGCCATTGTCCCGCTGCACTTTCCTGGAGGTTACCCCCACCAACCAGAAAATTTTTAGTCTCTAGCTCAGGCAATTTTTTCAAATTGGGGACACCTGTTTTCCTTTTGTGGCAATTGGGTTCCGTTCTGCCGCAGCAGGGAAATAATATTGTAGGATTTAGTGTGACAAAAAGGACAGGCATGCACATCGCCGGCGGAGTCTATATAAACACTACGGCTTCCGGAAAAGCATCCAACGCGGCGTTGATGGTAGCCATGATATAAAAGAGTCGGGTATGCTTCGAATCCCGGCGCATGATTTACCTCGGTAAACGTTTTTTCAAGGAGCTGTATATGACGTGCTTCCAGTGATACGGGCTGCGCCTCATAACGACCAACCTTTCTCGGCTCGAGCACCTGTACAAATTGCACACGCAGTTGTTTCGCAAATGAAATGTATTGAGCCAGGTGTCCGCCGTCCAAAAAGCTTTTAGTCGCGCATACACTAACAGACACGACCAGGCCTGCCTCATGGGCTGCACTTACCGCAGCAACAGCTTCGTTGTGAGATCCGGCCCGGCCCCTGAAAAGGTCATGGGCGTCTGCCAGGTAATGATCAATACTGACCACAATCCCCCGGCACCCGGCTTTCTTCAGTTCCCTTGCCGTGGACGGGGTAACATGAAAACCAGAAGTCAACACCCAGCATTCGCAGTGGACGCTGGCAATACGCAGGAGATGGAGCAAGTCTGGCAAACGAACCATGGGCTCGCCCCCGCTAAAATGTATTTGCCGCACGCCCTCCTTCTGGTATAAGGCAATCACTTTTTCCAGGTCTTCACGGGTGAATGACTCCTTTTTGTTCAGATTATCCCATTCAAAACAGTGTTCACACCTCAGTGGGCATTTGCGGGTGATCGCAAGAAAAATGAACGAAAGCTGTTCCGGCGCAGGTTCAAGCGCAACCTTCCGTCGCAATTCGCTTTGGATCAAATGGTCGTAAGCTTTGGAGGGCCACCCTGGAGTATACTGGTTGAAATGGTACTTGCCGTTAATCTTGTAGATTTTTTTAAGATCGCCACCCCAAACGCTCGAGCGCAAAGCCATCATGGCTTCAAACACCAGTCGGATTTTCCCTGGCGTTCGCAACGTAATGCAGGCAAAGTAAAAGATGCGCGCTTTGATGGCCCACCAGATAAGAGCTCGCTCCACCTTCCCAAGCCGTCCGGCAGGGCCACAGTGGGCTAATCCTTTAAGACTATTGTGTTGTTCGTTGTTATAGGGTGTCGCCGGCTTCAGTTCTAATTCTACCGTCTGCATAATTGAATGTATTGGGTGATGGCAATGCTCAAAAATAGAGTGGCTAGCGGGCGGCTGCAAGCCATCTGGTGGTTTCGTCACTTACCTGTCTATACAGCTTAACTCCAAATCGGGGAAAGGCATTCGGCTGGGTAAATTGTTTGAGAAAGGAAGGATCGGGTGGCGTACTGAATGTGCGAACATGTTCATAGTATCCTTTTGTCTTTAAAAAGAAGGCTTGCCGCTCACCCGCCTTCCCTGGTGAAGAGGCTTTGAAAGTGAGCGTTGCCACGTTTCCAATCTGTGGCTGTTCCAGGTATTTACTGTCTTCTGTTTGCAGCAAGGGTGTTACGTTCCTACTACGTTCATCCAAAGCTGTGACCAGCCGCAATTTTTGCACAGATGGAGCAATGTCATCAGAAAAATCGATACCAGCATAATCGATCTCCCAGAATAGGAATCCGCTCGATAACCTGATCTCAACGCTTTGCTGTTTCTCGATACCGTTCAGT
>JBGTIL010000010.1:0-5456 GCA_041745695.1 Chitinophagaceae bacterium
AATTTATATTGCAAAAATGAGAAACCCATGGACCGTAGAAGGACGTCGGGTGCGCATATCCAGTGCCGTTTATGACTGGGAATCTCATGGAAATCTGAATGATCCTTCCAATCCTGCGCATGTAAGCGTTAACGAAGGACCGCAGATCTTAAAGAGAGATAAAAAGCTGTTCCTGGTGTACTCGGCCAGTGGCTGCTGGACCGAAAATTACAGCCTGGGCATGCTCAGTTTCGAAGGCAAAAAAAACTTGCTTGATTCAGCCGCCTGGGTCAAATCACCGCTGCCCGTATTTGATTCATCGAACAGCAACGGTGTGTATGCGCCCGGTCATAACTCCTTCTTTAAATCACCCGATGGCAAAGAAGACTGGATCCTGTATCATGCTAATGCTGCCCCGGGGCAGGGATGTGGTCGCAGGCGATCGCCGAGAGCGCAGCAATTTACCTGGACCAAAGAAGGCAGGCCCCTTTTTGGAGATCCCGTAAAAGCCGGTGAGTTGCTTGCCAAGCCATCAGATAAATGACCTGGATTATTGGCAACGGCAAACTGCCTAAGTTGCAGTGACAACAAAAACATCTTTTATGTATGCGCCTGCGAAGCACTACTTTTTGAAAACTTCCCGGAGCCTGCAACCGTAAAAATATTTACAAACAAACCCAAGCTAAATGTTATGTTCCAAGTAAAATTTCATGTCCTTGTACTTCTCGTTTTTCTTTCGCTTCAGGTGGAAGGTCAGAAAAAGAAGCAGGATAAATCTGCTGTAGCCGTAGCTGCTCCTGCTGCAATCTGGACAACTGACAGGGCAAACGCATGGTACGATAAACATAAATGGATAACGGGTGCTAACTTCCTGCCCAGCACAGCTATTAACCAGTTAGAGATGTGGCAGGCAGCCAGCTTCGATACGGCTACCATTGCCCGCGAACTGGGGTGGGCCCAAAACATCGGCTTCAACACCATGCGCGTTTACCTGCATAGCACTGCCTGGAAGGTTGATGCTCCCGGATTTAAAAACCGGCTAGACCAATACCTTTCCATTGCCGACAGGCACGGTATAAAAACTTTGTTAGTGTTCTTTGACGACTGCTGGAATTCTATCCCCAAAGCCGGAAAACAACCCGATCCCAAGCCGGGGGTGCACAACTCAGGCTGGGTGCAGGATCCAGGAAATCCACTTTCTAACGACACCACGCTCTTCCCCGAACTGGAACGTTATGTAACCGATGTAATGACGCGGTTTAAGACCGACGACCGGATTCTTTTGTGGGACCTCTACAACGAACCCGGCAACTCGGGCAAAAGGGATTCTTCACTTCCGTTGCTAAAAAAAGTATTCAGCTGGGCGAGAGCCGTCAACCCAACACAGCCAATCAGTGCCGGGTTATGGTCCTGGGACTTTGAAAAGCTCAATGCCTTTCAGTTACAAAATTCCGATGTGATCACCTATCATAACTACGAGGATAAGCCCTGGCACCAGCGCACCATAGAACTTCTGAAGGCTGTTGGACGTCCGATGATCTGCACCGAATACATGGCGCGCACACGCAACAGCCGCTTCTCCACTATTTTGCCCCTTCTGAAGAGCGCGAATGTAGGAGCTATCAACTGGGGATTCGTGGCAGGCAAAAGCAACACGATCTATGCCTGGGATACACCCATGCCTGCGGGAGACCAGCCCCTGGAATGGTTTCATGACATCTTTCAAAAAGACGGGACGCCTTACCGCGCAGACGAGGTGAACCTGATAAAGAAACTAAACAGCACACCCGGTCAGAAATAAAAATGGCAGGGCATCTGCAAAACGCTCATCATTTTTTGTGTGCGTTTGAGTGACAAATGTTGTTGGACGCCATTAATAGGCATCGCTCATATAAACTCCTCATCATGAAATATTATTTCACTTGTATTGTATTTGTAATACTTGCGCTGCAAACGAGGGCGCAACAACTGGTGATGCGCGGCGACCATGCCGATCCGTCGGTAGTTAAGATCGGAGATGCGTACTGGGCAAGTGCTACCACTTCTAACTGGTTGCCCGCTTACCCCTTGCTGCAGTCGAAAGACCTGGTGAATTGGAATACACAGGGCTACGTTTTTACAGTTCCCCCAACCTGGGCCGATTATTATTTTTGGGCACCGGAGATAACTTACGAAAATGGGAAAGTTTATATCTACTACGCAGCCCATAAAAAGCGAGGCAATCTTTGTCTGGCTGTGGCGAGTGCCGACAAACCCGAAGGGCCTTATACCGATCACGGACCGATCATGTGCCAGGACGCCGGATCTATAGACGCGTTTCCTATGCGCGATGAGAATGGCAAGCTGTACATCATATGGAAAGAAGACGGCAACAGTGTGAACAAGCCTACACCTATCTGGGCACAGGAGATGAATGAAACCCGCACCGCGCTGGTTGGCGAGAAGAAAGAACTATTCCGCAATGACAAACCCTGGGAAGGTAACCTGGTGGAAGGTGTGTCGATGATAAAAAAAGGGGACTACTACTATGCCTTTTATGCCGGGGCTGGCTGCTGCGGCAGTAAGTGTAATTACCAGACAGGCATTGCCCGGTCCAAAACCTTACTCGGACCCTGGGAAAAATACAACAGCAATCCAATTCTTGCAGACGACAGGGACTGGAAGTGCCCGGGTCACGGAACACCTATTGAAAAAGAAGGCAGGTATTATTTTCTTTATCATGCATACGATAAAGAAACAGATGTTTATACAGGACGAGAGGGACTCCTGATTGAATTTCGTTTTACCCCCGATGGATGGATCGAATTTGTTCGAGATACGGCTGCTGATGTTCCAGCTCTTGATATAAAAGAAGATTTTTCAGGTGCGCAATTATCCCATGGCTGGCAATGGAGCGTTTTTCAGCCAGCCCAGTTCACACAGAACAATGGCCGGCTTGAATTGATGGCTGCTCCAACGCCATCCGGCGCTTACCTCGGAACCATCACCACAAGCGGGAACTACACGGCATCAGTAGAGGTGGATGGCAAGAACAGCACCGCTGCCGCAGGCCTGGCCCTGGTAGGAGATGACAAGAATACCGTAAGTGCTGTCATCACTAATGGACTGGTACAAGTGGTTCAATTGAAAAATGGTAAGGAACTGGTGTTATCTCAGCTGCCCGTTCAAAGGCATAAAAAACATAAGCTTCAAATGACTGTTGCTGGTGGAAAAGAAATTTCTTTTTTCTATGGCCGGAAAGGAAAAGCCCTGAAAATGATCAACCCTATGCCGGCAGACGGCAGCTTCCTGCCGCCATGGGACCGTTCGTTACGCGTGGGCCTTGTGGCGAAAGGTGATTACAACCGCAAAGTAATTTTCGATAACTTTCAACTCTCCAATCAATAAGGAAGCCTCTTAATAAAACACCATGACTAAAACGATCATTATGCTTTGTTCTTTAGCATTTTTGTATAGTTGCGCAGACGAAGGTGGCGGCAATTCAGCCTCATCGCCAAAAGATTCCGTACCATCAAATGCCATCTCACTTCCTGATATAAAAAAATTTGAGCAGGAAATTGACGGCAAATCAACCAACCTTTATATCCTTAAAAATAGTTCCGGCATGACGGCTGCCATCACCAATTATGGGGGCAGGCTGGTAGGTCTCTGGGTACCCGACACGGCAGGAAAGATGATCGATGTGGTAGTGGGATTCGGCAGCGTAGCCGACTATGCCAAGTCAACAGAGGCTTATTTTGGCGCTACCATTGGGAGGTTCGGGAACCGCATTGCCAAAGGCAAATTCAAACTCGATGGGAAAGAATACACACTGTTCACTAATAACGGTCCTAATTCACTGCATGGTGGTGAAAAGGGTTTTGGAGACGTGGTTTGGGAGGCGACCCAGCCAAATGATTCAACATTAAAACTTCACTATATTTCGAAAGATGGGGAAGAAGGCTTTCCCGGAAACCTTGATGTGACCGTTACTTACACAGTGGGCGCCAACAATGAATTTAAATGCGACTACCTGGCCACCACCGATAAAAAAACAATCGTCAATTTAACCAATCATGCTTTCTTCAACCTGAATGGAGAGGGTAGTGGTACTGTCAATGACCATGTATTACAGATCAACGCAGCCCAGTACACACCGGTTGATGCCACACTGATCCCATTAGGTAAACACGAAGCCGTAACGGGCACCCCCTTCGACTTTCAAACTCCTGTTGCCATTGGATCGAGAGTAGATGACACCACTAACAATAAGCAGCTGAAGTTTGGCAAAGGTTACGATCACAACTTTGTATTATCCGGCGATGCAGGTTCTATGAAACATGCAGCAACCGTTCGCGGCGACAAATCGGGCATCGTGATGGAGGTGCATACAGAAGAGCCCGGACTACAATTCTACGGTGGCAATTTTATGCAAGGTGCCAATACTTTCAAAGGAGGTTCAAAGGACGACTTCCGCACTGCCTTCTGCCTCGAAACGCAGCATTATCCTGATAGTCCCAATCAGCCATCGTTTCCTTCAACGGTTCTGGAACCAGGTCAGACCTATAAAACAAGTTCGCTTTACCGATTCACTGCAGGTAAATAGGCATGCCTCCTGCCCCTGTTTTTTCCGTCCATTACCAACGCTCAAACAATATTCAATGCTCAAAACAGCTGATATAGTTGTATTCGTTCTCTATTTTATATTAGTATCATCATACGGCATCTGGATCTACAGACGAAAAAAGAACATCAAGGAAACTTCTACTGACTTTTTTCTTGCAGAAGGTTCACTCACCTGGTGGGCAATCGGCGCTTCACTGATCGCTTCCAATATCTCGGCTGAACAGTTTATCGGCATGTCGGGCAGTGGCTTTAAGCTCGGATTAGCTATTGCCGCCTACGAATGGCTTGCAGCGGCATCACTCATTATTGTGGCTGTTTTTTTCATGCCTATCTACCTCAAGAATCGCATCTTCACCATGCCGCAGTTCTTGAAAACGCGGTATAATGAAACAGTTGCCTTGATCATGGCGCTCTTCTGGTTGTTTCTGTACGTCACGGTAAACCTTACCTCTATTCTGTACCTCGGAACCCTGGCAATAAACAGTCTTGCCGGAGGTGATAACTTTCACCTCATCATGATCGGGTTGGCCTTTTTTGCCCTGGTGATAACGCTGGGTGGTATGAAGGTCATTGGTTACACCGATGTGATACAGGTAGTGGTGCTGATCATCGGTGGACTGGTAACATCTTACATTGCCCTTACCCTTGTATCAGAGAAGTTCGGCTACGGGCAGGATATCCTGGCGGGCTTCAATACCCTCCTTCAAAGAGCCCCTGAACATTTCAATATGATATTCGACAAGCCAACGCCGGCATCCTCTAAGGAACAGATATCTAACTATGTTGATCTTCCCGGAGTAGCAATGCTTGTTGCCGGTATGTGGATTGCGAATCTGAATTACTGGGGCTGCAACCAGTACATCACGCAAAGA
>JBGTIL010000011.1:0-5067 GCA_041745695.1 Chitinophagaceae bacterium
TCATCACATTATTAACCGGAAGCAAGTTTGCTTCTTAAAACAAATTATATGGCACTAAATAAACCCACTACCCGCCTGCGCGAGCTACATGGCAGCGGTTACGAGATCAAAAAGGGACAGCCCGATATTCGCGGTTGGGACGTTCGCGACAACCAGGGAAGAAAATTTGGTAAGGTGCACGAGCTCATCTTCGACATCCGCGCCAATAAGGTTCGATACATGATCATCAATGTGCTCGACACCAAGGACCTCGAGCTTGAAAAGCGTACTGTAATGCTTCCCATCGGTCTTGCAGTTCTGGACGCTTCCGACGACGACGTTATTTTGTCGACAGTAACCCCATTTCAGCTGCGGGCACTGCCACGCTACGACAAATCCAATTTAGGCGCAAAAGCAGAACGTGATATCAGTCATGTATTTGGACGGGCATTGGAAGGCACCCCCAATTCCAGCACGTCCACCCAGGAGGATGTAGATACCAGCTTTTATGAGCATGACCATTTCAATGAGGACAATATGCAGAAAAACCGCCGGTCTACTGCCTCCAATCCCGTTCAGACCTTTTCTGAGAACTACAATCAAACCGCTGGCTCCCAGAGCGGCGCTTCCGATTTACCGCAAAGCTCCGGATTACATACCTCGGATGCAGGCATCCGGCCGGGTTCTACAGACAACCAATTGAACGCTTCCCAATCTTCCAATGAAACCGACGAAGAGGCGATCCGCCAGATGCATCAGAACAACAGCGGGCGACTACAAAACGAAACAGACGAAGAGTATATTCGTCGTGCCCGCAAAAACCTCGATCGTTAATATAATTTTTAAGTGTGGATGGGGCGCTTCAAGAGTGCCCCATTTTTTTGTGTAGTGATCAAGGAATCTGGAGGTGCAGGCATTATATCAAACTGTCTTGCTTTACATCGGCAAGTACTTTTTCAATCCGGGCGCGCATGACGTCGAATGTGGTATAACCCTGCGCGATCAAATAAAATTTAGCATCGGATACCTGAAGCAGTACTGCCGGATAAGCAGCAACCTGCAACTGCTTAACAAGAGCAAAATCTTCATAGGCTTTGTCCATGTGCTCCTTCCTCTGCAGTTTGAGATTAAACGCTTCCCATTCCATTTCATACTTCGGCAACAGGTGCCGGTAAGCTTCGGGGTCGGTGAGGTCGCGGCCCTCGAACATATGTGCATACTGCAGATCAGCAGCAATTTCGATTGCTCTGGACGGACAATTTTCTTTCAGGATAGAAAGAGCTATTGCTGGCTTTTCGGAGTCCAGCAGCCAGTCGCTTTTGTCGGGGTTGAAGATGTGCCACAGATAGTCTTCACCGAACCTTGCGCCAGTTAGCGACTCAACTTCTTTGTATGCCGTAGCCAAATACTTAGCCATCTGGCCAATGGGTTTGGCATTATCGGGCATCACCATTCCACCGCTCAGAACCTCAAACGCTAATTCGTGCTGGTAGGAAGCTTCCAGCTTTTTGATTTCAGGCGTGAATCCATAACACCAGCCACACAGCGCATCGTAACAATAATAAACAGCAGCTTGTTGATTAATGATGGAGCCTGTGTTCTCTGTTTCTTTTACGTGTGTCATCTTGCCAATTCAAGGGTTTTCATATCATTTTCGTAGCTCAGGAATCAGACTGCGATTTGCCTTTTGTTTCAATGCGCCTCCAGCCAGTTTAAGCCCTCACCAATCTCCGCAACAATGGGTATTTCGTTTGGTAAAACCATGGCACTTTGCATACAGTCCAGAATGATTGGTTTCACGATCTCGGCTTCTTCCTTCAATACATCAAATACCAACTCATCGTGGACTTGCAGTACCATTCTACTTTGAAACCGGTGTTCTTTAAAAGCATTGTGAATTTTGATCATTGCCAGCTTAATCATATCTGCTGCGGTGCCCTGTATCGGTGAGTTGATGGCGTTTCTTTCTGCAAGCCCGCGCACCGTAAAATTAGCAGAGTTAATATCCCTCAGCCATCGTTTACGGCCCAGGATCGTTTGCACATAGCCATGCTCCCGCGCGAAGTTGATCATGTTTTCCATGTACCTGGTGACCCCTGCAAATTCTATTTTGTAGTTGTCAATGATCTCTTTTGCTTCTGCCTGTTTGATCTGTAGATTTTGCGCAAGGCCAAATGCACCCTGCCCATATACAATACCAAAGTTGACGCTTTTCGCTTTGCGTCGCTGATCCTTGGTAACTTCTGCTTCCGGTACCTTATAAACCTTGGCAGCGGTGGCTGTATGAATATCTTTGTTTAGTTTAAATGCCTCACTCATTGCGGGGTCGGCACTAATGGCTGCTACTATGCGTAATTCGATCTGGGAATAGTCAGCGGATATTAATATATGTTGTTCATCTCTTGGGATGAAGGCTTTGCGGATCTCCCTTCCCCTGTCTGTGCGGATAGGAATATTTTGCAGGTTAGGATTGTTGCTCGACAAGCGCCCGGTAACCGCTACAGCCTGCGCAAAGGTCGTATGTACCCGCCCGGTTTTAGGATTAACCAGCAAGGGCAAGGCGTCTACATAGGTTGACCGCAACTTGGTATATTCCCGGTAAGCAGTTATATCATCACAGATCTTGTGTTCCTTGGCAAGCCTGCTCAATACATCCTCTCCGGTTGCATACTGACCTGATTTTGTTTTTTTTGCTTTCGGATCCAGCTTTAGCTTGTCGAATAAAATTTCACCGAGTTGCTTAGGAGAGCCAAGATTAAAACGGATGCCAGCGGCTTTGTATACCGCTTCTTCATGTTTGCGGGCGTCTTCTTCCAGAACTTTTGAATATTCGTTTAAAAAATTCATGTCTATTCTAATGCCTTCGTACTCGACATCCACCAGTACAGGTGCCAGCGGAATTTCAGCCGTTTCAAAAACAGCTCTTACACCATACTCGGCCAGCAGGGGATCAAAAGTATTTTTAAATTGAAGTGTAATATCCGCATCCTCTACGGCATATTCCTTTGCTTTGGCAACTTCCACATCACGCATAGTGCCCTGTCCCTTTCCTTTTTTCCCAATGAGTTCTTCAATATGTACCGGTTCGTAATCGAGGTACTTGGCACTCAGCCAATCCATATTGCGCCTGCCCTCCGGTTCAATCACATAATGCGCAAGCAAGGTGTCGAAGAATTTTCCTTTAATGGAAATGCCATACCACTTAAGTACAAGCAGGTCGTACTTCACATTGTGGCCAATCCAGGTTATACTATCATCAGCATAGAGCTCTTCAAAATTGGACAACAGTTGTTTTGCCTGCTCTCTGTTGGGAGGTACAGGGATATACCAGCCATGCCCTGTCCGAACACAGAAACTTAAACCCACCAGCTCTGCTGCGTTAGCATCGATGGAAGTGGTTTCTGTGTCGAAAGAAATTTCTTTATACTTCTTTAGTTCTTCAATAAGGAGCATGATCTCGCCATCACTCTCAACAAGTTCATAGTCATGTTCCGTATTGCCAATGTTTTTTTGAGGAGCAACAACATGGGTTTCTATAAGCACCTCATTATGTTGCTGCTGGGAGGTGCTGCTGAAAAGGTCGGGTTGAATGCTTGTTCCTGAACCTTTGGCGCCCGGTGAATCTGGAAACTCTTCTCCCAGCAGGCGCCTGATGACTGTCCTGAATTCAAGTTCGGTAAATATTTCCTTTAGGGCATCCTTGTTCCAATCTTTCAAACGAAAGTCCTCTTCATGGAACTCAACCGGCACAGAGGTCACTATGGTAGCCAGTTTTTTTGAAAGGACAGCAGTATCCCTGCCTGCGCGTACCTTTTCACCAACCGACCCTTTGATACTATCTGCATGCAATAGAATATTTTCTACGGATCCGTACTCGGTGATGAGTTTTGCAGCTGTCTTTTGCCCTATGCCGGCGATCCCCGGGATGTTATCGATCGCATCGCCCATCAGGCCCAGCATGTCGCGAACCTGGTCAACGTTTTCTATGCCCCATTTTCCGCAAACTTCTTTCGGTCCCATGATCTCTACATCACCGCCCTGATAGCCGGGTTTGTAGATCTTGATTTTTTCACTTACCAGTTGTCCATAATCTTTATCCGGTGTTACCATGTACACGTCGTAGCCCAGCTTTTCTGCCTGCTTGCACAACGTACCTATAACATCGTCGGCTTCAAAACCAGCGCTGTCGAGCATTGGTATGTTTAACCCGGAAAGTATGCGTCTGATATCGGGGATTGATGCGGAGATGTCTTCCGGCGCCTCCTGCCTGTTGGCTTTGTATTCTTTGTATTCTGTGCTTCTTTCTGTAGGTGTGCTCGACTCGAAGCACACTGCCATATGAGTAGGTTTCTGGCTGTTGATCAGCTCGATAACAGTGTTGGTAAAACCGAACTGGGCATTTGTATTTTTTCCCTTGGAAGTAATGCGTGGAGCGCGCACCAATGCGTAGTAAGCCCGGAAAATAAGGGCCATAGCATCAAGCAGAAACAACTTCTTTTCCATAGGAACGAAGGTAGGGCTTGCGCAGGGCTAAACTAAGCCCTCCCTTCTAAAAAGAGACGTTCCGCTAACGGCTTCGTGCTTAGTTAAGCGATACATCCGAAACCGGAACTTCACTGTTCTCATCAGATGTTTCATACGCTGCTACCTTATTAGCCTCGTACTTTTTCAGGTACTTCTCCGGGTCATTTACCAGCACGGTGCCTTTATTAGGAATCGGCGCTTTATTGCCGTCTACAGCTGCTACCGCATTACTGTCGGTATGAATGAAATTGAGGTACAAGGCGAAGAAGAGCAGATTGAAAGCAAAAAAGTTTGCCATCATTGACACGCGTTTTTTCATAAAGTTTGGGTTTACAGATTGGTAGAACTAATGTAATAGGTCTGTTCGCTACATACAAATACTTAGTGTCATTTTTTTAGCAAGCGTGGTAAAGCAACATTGCCGATTCGTAGAACTACGATGATCAGGCTTGTATTAGTTCTTTATTGTTTCATTTCACTTAGTTTTTTTTGCATAGAAAACATTTCATCACGCAAACGCGCGGCTTCCATAAAGTCCATGTCCCTGGCCGCTTTTTCCATTTC
>JBGTIL010000012.1:0-8760 GCA_041745695.1 Chitinophagaceae bacterium
AACCAGCTAACCTTTCCATTGTTACGAAAAAGAAAACTTGCTATCACTGATAATGCTGTGATGGGAAGGATAAAAAAAAGACAAACCCTGTTACCTGTTTGTCCTTAGTGCGGGTGGAGGGACTCGAACCCCCATGCCTCGCGGCGTCAGATCCTAAGTCTGATACGTCTACCAATTTCGCCACACCCGCATTGAACTCCAGAAGTTTGGATACTGCTTCTAACGCAAGTGCATCTGCAGCAAACCCCTGACTCCCTTTGAAATCGGGCTGCAAATGTAGGGCTTTTGCGAATTTAAATAAACGTTTTGCCTGTTAAAAACCATGCTTTGGCGAAATGGCGTAAATTCGTATTCTATGGAAACCGTTGCGCAGATTCCAAAGTACAGCTTGAACGAAGAGCAGGAGAAGAGGTTGATCCTCAGAGAATATCGGTCATTACTGCGCTCACTGAAATCACGTATTAAACTCGGCGACCGCAAGCTGATACGCCAGGCCTTTGAGATGGCGGCCGAGGCACATAAAAGTATGCGCCGCAAGAGCGGGGAACCCTACATACTTCACCCACTGGCAGTAGCCCGTATCTGTACCGAAGAAATTGGGCTGGGTGTTCGTTCCAGCATCTGTTCGCTCCTGCACGACACCGTAGAAGACACCGACATTGCCCTCGAAGACATTCAACGGGAATTCGGCAATGAAATAGCAAAGATCGTAGACGGGCTTACCAAGATATCTACAGTAGTAGATGTAAACGCGTCTCAACAAGCTGAAAATTTTCGCAAGATCTTGCTCACACTCACAGATGATCCCCGTGTAATTATTATCAAACTCGCTGACCGGCTGCACAACATGCGCACGCTCGACAGCATGAAGACGGAAAAGCAATTAAAGATATCCTCCGAAACCGTTTATGTGTATGCCCCATTGGCTCACCGCATGGGCTTGTACAATATTAAAACGGAACTGGAAGACCTGTCCATGAAGTTCCTGGAGCCAGGTACCTACAAAGAGATTGCCCGCAAGCTGGCAGAAACGAAAAGAGAACGTACCCGTTACATCAACGAATTCATCCGTCCCCTCGATGGTAAGCTTTCCACGGCAGGCTTCAACTTCGAAATACAGGGCAGACCAAAAAGTATTCATTCTATCTGGAATAAAATGAAGAAAAAGGCCGTCACTTTTGAAGAAGTGTACGATCTCTTCGCCATTCGTATCATTCTCACTTCACCGCCTGAAAAAGAAAAGGAAGACTGCTGGAAGGTATACTCAATGATCACTGACGAGTATACACCATCACCGGAGCGGCTTCGCGACTGGCTGAGCAACCCAAAGAGCAACGGTTATGAGGCGCTGCATACAACGGTGATGGGACCCTACGGAAAGTGGGTGGAGGTTCAGATCCGTACCAGCCGCATGAACGAAATAGCAGAGAAAGGACTGGCTGCCCACTGGAAATACAAAGAGGGTGGTGGCGATGAAAGTCGCTTCGATAAATGGTTTAGTCAAATTCGCGAGGTGCTCGCCAACCACGATACCGACTCAGTAGATTTTCTCCAGGATTTTAAGATGAGTTTTCTTGCAGAGGAGATCTACATCTACACACCAAAGGGTGATGTAAAAATGCTTCCGGTGGGAGCTACTGCACTCGACTTTGCTTTTTCAGTTCACAGCGCGGTGGGAAGTAAATGTATCGGAGCCAAAGTGAACCACAAGTTGGTTCCCATCTCTCATAAACTACGCAGCGGCGATCAGGTAGAAATCATCACCTCCAACAAGCAAAAACCCACCGAAGACTGGCTGAGTTTTGTAGTGACGGCAAAAGCGCGTACCAAGATAAAAGATTCGCTTAAGGAAGAAAAACGAGCAGTGGCTGAAGATGGAAGGTACACACTCCAAAAAAAAATTGAAGGTCTGGGTGCTGCATTCAACCAGCACAATATCGATGAGGTGGTTTCTTTTTACAAGTACCAGTCACCGTTAGAACTCGCCTACCAGATAGCGGTAAAAAATGTTGATCTGAAAGAGTTGAAGGAATTTAAAGTAACCGGTGATAAACTGGAAGCTCCCAAGCCTTTAAAAACCGTAGAGATAAAGCCGGAGTATAATCCGTCCATGGCGAAAAAGGATACCGAGCTTATTATTTTTGGTGAAAGCAGCGATCGCATCGTATATAACCTCGCGGCCTGCTGCAAACCTATTCCGGGTGATGATGTTTTTGGATTTGTAACCACTGGCAAAGGATTGAATATTCACCGCACCAATTGTCCCAATGCTGCCAAGTTGCTGGCGAATTACGGACACCGCATCGTTAAAACCAAATGGGCTAAGAACAAGGAGATCTCTTTTCTTACAGGTTTAAAGATCATTGGAATGGACGACGTAGGAGTGGTAAACAAGATAACGACCATCATCAGCGGTGACCTGGGGCTGAATATATCTGCCATCACGATTGAATCTAAAGAAGGAGTGTTCGAAGGAACCATCAGGCTCTTTGTACGCGACATCGATGAACTGGAAGAACTGGTAACCAGGCTTAAAGGATTAAACGGGATACACTCGGTAGCCCGGTTCGATACCGAACTCGCCTGAGCATAAAGAAGAGAACCAGGAAAGCAAACTATAGCATGAAATTCTTCGATGCGAGGCCATTGTTTCATCTACCCGTTTCTGTGCTGCGCTGATTTTATCCCATACATACCGATTATTACCTTCACAGCCATCTAGCTCCGATGTTTTTTGACCTTCCCCGCTGCTGCTGAACGGCGTCCTGTAATTTCATTTTATGGCTGCCGGTTTTTTGGAGCACTACATGGCAGAACCGTACATTTGCCTCTCATTTTAAGGATAGCTTTATGGTGGACGTTATTTTAGGCCTGCAGTGGGGTGACGAAGGCAAAGGAAAAATTGTTGATTTCTTCGCCAAAGACTACGATATCATCGCCCGTTTCCAGGGTGGGCCTAACGCAGGACATACGCTCTATGTGGAGGATAAAAAAATTGTTCTCCATCAAATTCCGTCCGGCGTTTTTCACCAAAATGCGATCAACCTTATTGGCAACGGTGTAGTGCTCGATCCCGTAACCCTGCGTAAAGAGTGTGATACCGTTGGCGGATTTGGTGTTGACCTGAAGAAGAACCTGTTTATTTCCGAAAGAACGCACGTTATCCTGCCCACGCACCGCGCGCTAGACAAGGCAGCAGAAAAGTCTAAAGGAGATAGTAAGATAGGGTCTACGTTAAAAGGAATAGGACCTGCCTATATGGACAAAACAGGTCGTAACGGGATCAGGGTGGGCGATCTGCTGCACAAAAACTTTACTACATCTTACATAAAGCTCCGGCTGAAACATCAGAAGCTACTCGACAATTTCAATTTTGATGAAGACATCTCCGATTGGGAAGAAGATTTTTTTGAAGGCGTGGAATTTCTGAAGTCATTGAATATCGTTAACGGAGAATATTTTATCAACGAACAGATCAGCAAAGGTAAAAGAGTACTTGCGGAAGGTGCCCAGGGCAGCATGCTGGATATCGACTTCGGAACCTTTCCTTTTGTAACTTCTTCCAATACAATATCGGCGGGTGTCTGCAGCGGGCTAGGTATTGCACCGCAGAAAATAAAAGAGGTAATGGGTGTGTCTAAAGCCTATTGTACCCGCGTAGGCAGTGGTCCTTTTCCAACTGAGTTGCACGATGCAACGGGTGAGCTCCTTAGAGAAAAAGGCAGTGAGTTTGGCGCCACCACCGGACGTCCGCGTCGCTGTGGCTGGATGGATGCAGTGGCTTTACAGTTTGCCTGTATGATCAACGGCGTTACCTCAATTGTGATGACAAAGGCCGATGTATTGGATGTGTTTGAAGAATTGTCTGTATGCACGTCTTATCTCATCGACGGCGAAGCAGTGAATAAGGTACCGTACCAGTTGAGCAAAGGTGTTATCGAACCTCAGTACGAAACCTTTGAGGGATGGAAACAGGAAACCTCGGCGATCCGCGCCGCAGCAGACCTCCCCCAGGCTATGCAACAATATGTTGCGTTCATCAATAAATTTCTCGGCGTGCCCGTTCGATTCATTTCAAACGGACCCGGCAGAGATCAGATTGTAAAACTTGCCTAATTAGTCTGCAGGCAAAAAAATACTTCTAAAAAATTTGGCTAATTAAATTCTTCAACCAAATTTTACACAGCTAATATAACATTACATGGCAGTTTTACTTGCACAGGAAGAAATGGATACAATGGAATTGAACTACCCTGTTTTAGCCCTGGCTAAAGGCAGGTCGTCTAAAACAAAAAAAGACGAAGAAGAAGTAGACCTGGACGAGGAGGAAGCTCCAAAAAAGGGTGCAGGCAAAAAAGCTGCCGAAGATGACGATGACGACGTGGAAGTTGAGGATGACTGGGATAAAACCGACGACGACCTTGACCCGGATTTCGAAGAGTTCGATCTGCCAAAATCTAAAAAGGGAGAAGGCAAGAAAGGAGAGGAAGACGACGATATTAAGATCGAAGACGACGAAGAGTTCAAGGATCTTTTCAACGACGGCACTGGCTCCGATGATGAGGATGATGATTATTAAGTACAGGTAAATTTATATATATCAGCGATTATTATATTGCAGACATACCTGCTTTAAAACGGAAAATGTTGAACTGGTTACAACGGTTCAACATTTTTTGTTTGCTGGATAGCAACGACTACAACCTTACGCCCCACGTTTATGAATACCTTGTTGGTGCCGGCTGTGCTGATTCCCTGGATGGTACAGTAGATAACTTCCCGGCTGTAGATGCGTTTCTGAGTAACAACCAGTGGACCTTCGGACATCTTTCCTATAACCTCGGGCTTGCACTTCATTCCATGCCCTCGCAGAAGGAAGACCGCTTGGGGTTTCCTTCTTTCTTTTTTTTTAAACCGGAAGTAGTCTTATACATCAAGCGCGACCGTTTGCACATTGATTGCCCTTGGTCAGACGAAGTATACCAGCAGATCATGACCTGCAGTGAACAGGGGACGGTGGGAGCGATGGACTTGCAGGTGCAACACAGGGGTTCTGAAGAAGCGTACCTGCAAACAGTCAAATTGCTCCAGGAACACCTTCGTCGGGGCGATTGTTATGAGATCAATTTTTGCCAGGAATTTTTTTCGGAGCAAGCCGTTATAAACCCTGCCGCGGCTTTTCAGGCCCTCTCACTTGTGTCACCCAACCCATTTGCTGCATTTTATAAGTTGGAAGACCGCTACCTCATGTGTGCAAGCCCGGAACGATTTTTAAACCGCGAGGGAGACCGCTTGCTCTCTCAACCGATGAAAGGCACGGCGTCGCGCGTGACCGGCGATGAGGGCGCCGACCTTGCTGCAGCAACCGAACTTTCTTTGAGCCAAAAAAACCGATCGGAAAACGTTATGGTTGTAGACCTGGTGCGCAACGATCTGTCCATCGTTTGCGAGGAAGGAACCGTTACGGTTGATGAATTATTTGGCATTCAGACCTTTCCTGCCCTGCACCAGATGGTGTCAACAGTGAGTGGCACAGTGGGTTCCGGTGCATCTTTCTCTGAAATAATTACGGCTACCTTTCCTATGGGCTCGATGACCGGGGCACCCAAGCAGCGCGTGATGGAGCTGATCGAAAAATATGAAGCAAGTAACAGGGGAATATTTTCCGGATCGGTCGGATACATTTCACCCGAGGGCAATTTCGATTTCAACGTTGTTATACGCAGTATGATGTATAATGCTATCTCCGGCTATTTTTCCTACCAGGTTGGTTCGGGCATAACGGTTTACAGTGACGTAGATAAAGAATGGGAAGAATGCCTGCTAAAGGCGGGAAGCATACGAAGCCTGATGACCGGGACTCCTTTACAAAACGAAAGCGCTCCCTAAAAAGATCCTGAAGCCGTAGCGAGCATCAGCCGGATAGACTGCTCTAAGATCTGCGGCTTGTAGGCTTGAAACAGCAAAGCCTTGTCTGCAGGAAGTTTCAGCGTATACGCGCCAGTTAGTGCGAGCTGTTTGTCGAAATAAGGATTGGCCGAATTAAACTCATTGATCTTCATCCCGGTATATTGGGCAATAGCAAGCGAATGGTATTTGCCGGTAATAGTGATCGACTCCGAAGCCGGGTCCAAAGGTTGGCTTTTGTCTGCTACCTGCAACGCTCTTTCACTCTTGGTTATAGTGGTAAGCCCGCCTTCGCCCTCCATTATATAATGGGTGGCAATAAATTTCTTCACGTGGGTTCTGGATTCTGCAGGAAGATAGTTCTGCAGTTGCCAGAAATTGCGGCTACCTGAACGCCTGATGGCACTGTTAACTGCGCCCGGTCCGCCATTATAAGCGGCAATCACCAGCAACCAGTCGCCGTACAAGGCATACAGGTGGGTAAGATAGCGTGCGGCTGCATGTGTGCTTTTATGAAAGTCTGTACGCTCGTCTGTATTTTTTGTGATGCGCAGTCCCATCATTCGGCCGGTGCCGGGCATGAACTGCCAGGGGCCTACTGCTCCCGCCCATGATACAGCGGTAGATTTAAGGTCTGATTCGATTACAGAAAGGTATTTGAGTTCTTCGGGCAACTTATACTTTGTGAGGATGTGGTCCATCACATCGAAGTAAGGTCTGCCCCAGCTTTTCATCCTTTGCAGCTTTGCAGTGTTGCCAAGCATATAGTCCTGTACAAAAGAAACAGCCATGGGGTTAAGCCGAAAGGAGCTCCCTCCGGCGGCAGGAACGGATTCAAAAAGATTTTTGAATCCAGCACGTGGGTTGATGACTATTAATTGCTTTATTACGGAATCCCGTAACGGCACATCTTTCAATGTGTCAATACGCTGCAAGGTGCCGGCCCCTGCATAGAGACCAATCCCAACAATAGTAAGCAACAAACAAATTTTTTTCATCCAAAGGTATTTTATCACAGCAGGCGCCTGCGCGCGTCTGCACCTCGCCATTCAGCGTGAGGCGGCTCAAAGTTACCGCAAAGGCGGTGACAGATAGCTAAAGGGGAGCCAAAACAGCCCCAAAACAAAAATGCTGGTTTGCTGCCAAATGGCGCAAACCAGCACAAAAAATGTGTACCTGCCTAGTACTTAGGGTTGGGTAGTTGTAGTTGACGTAGTTGTAGCAGTACTGTGAGGTGTACGCTCTTTCTCAGAAATTCCTTCTTCAATTTCTTTGCGAACATTAGTTTTAGCATCGTTGAACTCACGGATACCTTTACCCAGCCCACGCATCAATTCAGGAATTTTTTTACCTCCGAATAAAAGAAGTACCACCAAAAGAATAACCAATACTTCAGTTGTTCCAAGGCCTCCTAAAAATAATAAATTCATCTTAGTATGGATTTTAATTAAAAACGGGCGTCATTGCCGATAACAAATGTACCCATAAATATACTTATAAAACTGCGGTTTGGATTGAAGCCCACAAAAAAGCGGAAGACGTCATCTTCCGCTTTGCCCTGAGGCTATAATCTTAAGCTTTTACTTTTGCAACCACTGCTCTTTTCTTTTCCTGGATACGTGCGCTCTTACCGCTGCGCTCACGCTGGTAGTAGAGTTTAGCCCTGCGCACACGTCCTGCTTTGTTCACAACTACCGACTCAACGTTTGGAGAATAGATAGGAAACAAACGTTCTACGCCCACGCCATCAGAAATCTTGCGAACAGTAAATGATATAGTCGACCCAGTTCCCTGGAGCTTGATAACATCACCTTTAAAAGACTGGATACGTTCTTTGGTACCCTCAATGATTTTATAATTGACAGTAACGTTATCCCCGGCTTTAAATTTTGGGAATTCTTTTTTGCCATTCATCTGTTCCTGTACAAAGGCTATAGCGGCGTTCATAACGTAAATTTTTGGAGTGCGAAGGTAAGAGAATATTTATAAAAGCGGCAGATGTATTTGATTTGTGCTATTTACGCTGTGCGTGCTGTAGGCCTTTTTACAATGACTTTCGCCCCCTCGCATCCCACAAATAATGAGCCCGGAAACACGAAAGACAAATTACCTCGCTACGTTCACAGCCCTCTTCTCCCGAATGACGGTAACTTTAATCTGACCAGGATAGGTCATCTCTGTTTGAATTTTCTGAGCAATTTCGAAAGACAACCGGTCGCTATCACCATCGGTTACCTTATCGGCTTCCACAATCACTCTCAACTCCCGGCCCGCCTGAATTGCATAAGCCTTTTCAACACCAGTGTAGGTGAGGGCCATGTCTTCCAGCTGCTTGATGCGTTGCAAGTATTGCTGCATGATTTCCCGGCGGGCACCTGGGCGGGCACCGCTGATAGAATCACAAGCTTGTACAATAGGAGAGATCACGTACTGCATCTCCATCTCATCGTGGTGGGCACCAATAGCGTTTATCACAGCCGGCACTTCTCCGTACTTCTCCGCAAGTTTAGCCCCCAGCAGGGCATGGCTTAGTTCGCTTTCTTCATCAGGCACTTTGCCAATATCGTGCAGCAGACCGGCGCGTTTTGCAAGTTTTGGATTCAGTCCCAGTTCTGCAGCCATGGTAGCGCAGAGATTTGCAACCTCACGACTGTGCATGAGCAGGTTCTGACCGTAAGAAGAACGGAAACGCATTTTACCAACAATGCGTACCAGTTCCTTATGCAGCCCGTGAATGCCTAATTCTATAACGGTGCGCTCGCCAATCTCCATGATCTGCTCTTCCAGCTGGCGCTTGGTTTTTTCTACCACTTCCTCAATTCGGGCAGGGTGGATACGTCCGTCAGACACCAG
>JBGTIL010000013.1:0-4431 GCA_041745695.1 Chitinophagaceae bacterium
CAAGATGCTGTAAGACACAACCGTGCGCAGGTAAGATTTTGCACCAACGTCGATGGTGTGTTTGGCGCCAAAAAGGTAGAGGTTGCTCCTCACATAACTGTCCTGGTCCTTCCTGCTGTAGAAGTCGGTAGTGTCAATGTCCTTACCGATGAAACCGATACTGCTCGTGCCGCCCATTCCAAACAGCGATAGCGTACCAATGCGCGACTTTGCCAACTGGATATTGTAAACCCAGTCCTGGTATTTAGGCACCGCCTGTGTACCGATGTCGAAGCCAAGCGACTGACCGATTTGCGCAAAGGAATACCGGTAACCAACCAAGTAAGAGGCACCTTTTTTCTTTCCTCCCAGAGGTCCTTCCAGCATAGCTTCCAAGCCGCTGAATAGATTTAGCTGCAAAGTTCGTTCGTGGGTTTGCGCATTGCCGGTTCTGAAGTTGATGTCGAACACGGCTGCGGTGGCATTGCCATACTCAGCCGGAAAGGCACCTGTATAAAAATCAGATGTTTTTAAGGCATTTGTATTGAGTGCAGACACCGGACCGCCAGTGGTACCTAGTGTTGAAAAATGATTGGGGCTTGGTGCAGGTAACCCTTCAATCCTCCAGAGCACACCTGCAGGAGAGTTGCCTCTGACTACAATATCGTTTCTACTGTCGTTGTTAGAAACCACTCCACTGTAATTGCTCACCAGCTTGCTCGGGTCGTTTCGCCCGCCGGCGTAACGTGTTACTTCCTCAATGGTAAAACTTCTCGCACTGCTACCGGCATATTCGTTGTTGACTGCTCCTTTTTTTGTTTTGCTACTTCGCACAGTTACTTCATCCAGCGCACCTATCTTTTGTTCCATAGCAATTTCCAGCACTACCTCTTTTCCAGTTGTTACCAGAAGTTCCGGGATGGTGACAGACTGGTAGCCAATTGCCGAAAAGGTGAGTCCTACACGACCTACCGCCACCCCGCGTATCTCGAAAGCGCCGGCTTCACTGCTGATGCCGGAAAGAGAGCCCTCCTCCAGAGATACGGAGACGCCCGCCAGGGGCTTCTGGCTGATCTTGTCGGTAACGTGGCCTTTAATAGTTTGTATGAGGTTTTGGGCGCCCGCTGTAACTGTTACCAAGACCAGGAGTAACAGCGTAAAATGTTTGTTCATTGCTTCCGTTTTGTGAGTCAAAATTTGGAAGCGTTCCTGTATTAGCGGTTGACATTTGTTAAGAAGATAAAAGCCTTCCCATTCCTTGACATTTGTCAATCAGCACAAACCCAAAGAGATGGGTATGTGTCGGAGAAAATAAATTATCCGGCTTTAGCCGTCATTTTTTTTCGAACACGGCTTAAGTGCTCTGCAGTAATTCCAATGTAAGAGGCAATCATGTATTGCGGCACCCGCTGGATGATAAAGGCTTGTTTTTCCAATATGTTCTTATATCGTTCTTCCGGGGTTAAGGTTAGAAGCTGATTTGTTTGTGAACTGATCATGATGAACAGCATCTCGGCAATCTTTCTTCCGAAAATTTGAAACACCGGTTCGTCCCGATACAAATCCTGCATATTATCATACGAGAGATTGATCAATTCGCAATCTTCGAGGGCATCAATATTGCCGGTGGAAGCCTGGCGCGTGAGAAAGCTGTCGTATTGAGCGAGATAGCCATTTTCTTTGACAAAGCCCGTGCAGATCTCCTTTCCATCAACCAGATAAAACATCCGCAATAAGCCCCTGTTGATAAAGCTAACCTGCCTGCATACTTCGCCATTCCGGGTGAGCAGTTCTCCTTTTTTTAAATTCTGGACGGTAAACTTTTCCTGAAGTTTTTGCCATGCCTGGTCCTGCAGGTCGGGAATCAGCGTTTGGTAATATGTTTTAATCTGGGAGAACAACTGCTTCAAATGAGTTCCTCAAAATAAACATATCGCTTGATAAAATGTTTGCTGATTGCAGTTTATACCCCTGGTCAAGGTGGAAAATGACCGTTGACTGATCGCTGGCATCCTACATTTTTTTTCGGTTTCTGTAATATTCATCACAGTTGTGCTACTTATAAAGAAAAGCACCATTTATGAAACCAGATCTAAGCGATAAAGCAGTTAACCAGTCTCTGAAGATTAGCCGCTATGGATACATTTTTTTTCTACTTCTTATTCTCTATTTTCTCGTCCGGGGAAACATCGAAAATGCAATTATTAACCTGGGTATCGCCCTGATTTTCGATCCTTTTGATTCCAAAGTAAGATGGGAGCAAAGACCCCTCTATCAGAAATTATGGCTCTTTGTTCATGTCTCTCTTGTCTTCGCAGGTTTTGCTTATCTGGTCTTTCGTTAAAAGCACCGTTATATAACATCATCAATGAAACAAATTGGCCTGATTACTATTACTCTAATGGAGGAAGGGGTTAATGGCGTCAGACAGCAAAGGCATGGAGACGCCTACCCACGACAGAATTGAACAGATGCTGTATTTACCTGGCAGCTACCACATGCAGCCGCAGCCCGTTAGTTTTAGGAACGATCCTTCCAATTGCTTTGGGTGTTTTAAATTTAGCAGGCAGGACCAGTTTAGTGTTACCGTTTCAGGAGCACGTTCATACAGCTTAGCCAATAAACCAGACATTACTGTGAGCGAAACAGAATTCCTGGCCGTTCTTAAAGAGCACCAGAATGTCATTTACAAACTCGTACATCTTTATGCTTCCTCAGAAGAAGATAAAAAAGATTTGTACCAGGAAATTGTATTGCAGGCATGGAAAAGCTATCCCTCTTTTCGCCGCGAAGCAAGGTTCAGCACCTGGTTGTACCGCCTTTGTCTGAATACCATTTTTACTATCCAGCGCAAGACCCATAAAATTGACTATACCGATACGGCTAAATACGAGGAGCAACTGACCACAGCGAATACTTCAGACGAAAAAGACCGTTTGTATAAGGCCATGCGCACCCTGTCTGAAACAGAACGGGCTGTTGTTTCATTGCACTTGGACGGCTACCACAACAGGGAGGTGGGTGAACTTCTGGGTATCACTGCTAACGCAGTAGCTGTGAAGCTGCACCGCGCTAAACAACAACTGACTACCATTTTAAAAAATATCTGATGGATATTGAAACCATTTGGCAACAACGAGGCAAGGAAGATGATGCGTTAAACAAATTTTTGAGTACAGTTGATGTTGAGAAACTGCACTCACGATTGCCGCTGAAAAAGCTAAGGTATAACCTGCTGATAGGCATCGTTTTCGCTCTTCTTATTACCTGTGTTTACGTCGTTTGTCTGTATTATGTTTCTATTTGGCAGGTTAACCTTGCGCTTGGCGTGTTGATTGCTTTTAATTCTCTTATCATGGTGCAGACTTGGAACCTGTATCGAAGAGTGCCTTCAGCGGTAACACCTTCCAATTCTTTAAAGCAGGAACTGACGGAACATTACACCAGCTTACAACAGTGGTGGTCCGTGCAGCAAAAGATCAGCCTCTTCGTTTACCCGATTGCTGTTGCAGGTGGTTTTATTCTGGGTGGTTCTTTAGGTTCGGGTAAACCAGTGGAATTATTTTTATACAACAGCAGCATGTTAATGATCCTGGCTATTACTGTTTTGATAGTTGTTCCGCTCTGTTACTTTGGTGCCAGATGGATGTTCAACTTCACTTACGGCAAACACTTCAAACAACTCAAGACCACCATAGAAGAATTAGACTGACACCATGGACTTAAAAAACGGCATCCAAACAGTTTACGCAAAGGATCGCAAGGCATGGCGTTCCTGGCTGAAAAAGAACGCGGCTTCCCAAAAGTCGGTTTGGCTAATTATCTACAGAAAAGATGCAAAAACCAGCAGTGTTAGCTACCCCGAGGCAGTAGAGGAAGCTCTTTGTTTTGGATGGATAGACAGTAAACCAAACAAGCGCGACACAGAAAGTTTTTATCAATTTTTTGCCCAACGAAACCCGAAGAGCAATTGGAGTAGGATCAACAAAGACCGGGTCGAAAAATTACTCAGCGAAGGGTTAATGACAAAAGCTGGGATGGACGTCATTGAATTGGCAAGGGAGAATGGCAGCTGGTCGGCGCTCGATGAAGTGGAAAGTCTAACGATTCCATCCGACCTGCAGAAACTGTTCCTCACCAATAAGGAGGCTGCTCAGTATTTTGATGCTTTCCCGCGTTCTGTTAAAAAAGGAATTCTGGAATGGATCCTGAATGCGAAAACAGAACAAACGAGAGCCAGGCGGATGGAGGAGACCGTGCAACTTGCTGAAAAGAACATCCGGGCTAATCAATACAAAAGGAAGTTGTCCTGAAGCGACGCTTCGGGGGGTGTGGGCACTGCTGCTGTGCAATTGGCAAAATATTTTGGAGCACATGTTACGGCTGTGTGCAGTGCGAGGAACATTGAGTATTGCCTCGCCCAGGGCGCGCACGAGGTGTGGGA
Organism: Chitinophagaceae bacterium; assembly: GCA_041745695.1. Classification (GTDB taxonomy): domain Bacteria; phylum Bacteroidota; class Bacteroidia; order Chitinophagales; family Chitinophagaceae; genus Flavisolibacter. The sequence continues at coordinate 4,424 of JBGTIL010000013.1, forward strand.
TTACAACG
>JBGTIL010000014.1:0-13823 GCA_041745695.1 Chitinophagaceae bacterium
AACCCAGATTCATGAAAGTTTTACTGCCTACGGCAAACACACCGGCATCAGGCAGGAAGTAATATTTGGTGGTGTATCACAGCACACACAAACCATCGCCCTGCGCAATGGAACAGATGTACTGATCGCTACTCCAGGTCGATTGCTCGACCTTATGAACCAGGGATACGTACACCTCGACCACCTGGAAGTGTTTGTACTGGAAGAAGCAGACCGCATGCTCGACATGGGTTTTATACATGATGTTAAGAAGATCATCAAAGCATTACCTACACAGCGACAAACCCTGTTTTTCTCTGCAACTATGCCGCCTGCCATTGCAGGACTGGCGAACAGCATTCTGAACAACCCGGTTAAAGTACAGGTAACTCCAGAGTCTTCTACAGCAGAGAAAATAGACCAGTCGGTTTATTTCGTAGGTAAGCGCGACAAACAATCTTTGCTTGTGCACCTGATAGCAGAGCATAACATCGGAAGGACCCTTGTATTTACAAAAACGAAACATGGTGCCGACAGGGTAGTTAAAGACTTGCGCGCAGCCAACATAAAGGCTGATGCCATTCATGGAAACAAATCACAGCCGGCCCGCCAGAATGCACTGGCTAATTTTAAGATCGGGCGTTTAAAAGTCCTGGTAGCTACTGATATAGCAGCCCGGGGTATAGACGTGGACAACCTTACGCACGTGATCAACTTCGACCTTCCTAATGTACCTGAAACTTACATACACCGCATTGGCCGTACAGGCCGCGCGGGCGCAAGCGGAATCTCGTTTTCTTTTTGCGACAGGGAAGAGATTAGCTTATTAAAAGATATTAATAAATTGATCGGACAAAAGATCGCAGCAGTGGAGCATCCTTTCGAAGGCAATGCCAACCAGGCTGCTGCTCCTGCAACCGCAGCTCCGTCGCCCAGACACAGAAGACCCATGAACAATGGTTCCGGCAACAAAGAAAGAGTTTGGAACAGGCAGTAAAATAACATCACCATTAACCTACAGAGGCAATTTCTATAAAGAGATTGCCTCTTTTTTTTGCTTGCAAAGAAATGATTGTAGCAGCCCGACCATCAGCGTTTTCCGCCTTCCTTCACCTGTTGTGGCAGTATGTTTGAAAAAATTTAAGACTGCCGGGTACAAGCGAACATTTGTTCTTTACTTTACGCAAGTTGTCGTATTAATACGTACGGAAGGGAAATAGAAATGAATCAACTTTGAATTGGATGCTTCAACGATACTTTAATAAAAGTGTTTCCACTCCATTAAAACTGGCTTTGTTTTATCTCATCTTCAGTGGGCTGTGGATTGTTGGAAGCGACGCCGTTGTAACAAAGATTGCCGGCACCAATTACCAGTTCCTGCAGCAGGCGCAGAGTTTCAAAGGCCTTTTCTTTGTTGGCGCAAGCGCCATCATATTCTACCTGATCATAAAAAGATTTTACAATAATATCCAGCGCTCTCTAAAAACGAGTGAGGAACTGCTCGACCGCTACAAGGCACTGAACGAAGCAACTAAAGAAGGCATTGCCGATCACGACCTGGTGAACGATGAGGCCGTAATAAACCAGCAATTACAGGAATTTTTAGGATTGACCTCTTTCAAGGTAAATGCCTTTTCGCTTGTGCTGGAAGAAAAAACCCACCCCGACGACCGGCAGCGGATTGCTCAAAGCATGCGTTCTACAATGCAGTCGGCACAGAATATCTGGCGATCAGAATGCCGCCTTCTATGGAATGATGGCACCTATCATGATGTGATTTACAGCGGGCATCTTATTCGCGAAGAGAAAACGCTGCAGGCCATCCGGTTCATCAGTGCCTTTCAGGATGTGTCTGAGGTAAGACATATTCAAACCAAGTTTTACCAGAAGCAATTACAACAAAAACAGTCGCTGGGTATTACCATTATCAAAGCCCAGGAAGAAGAACGAAATCGCTGGGCGCAGGAACTGCACGATAATATTTGCCAGGTTCTTACAGTTTCAAAGCTGTACCTGGAAGAAATGACAACCATGTATCCCGATCAGCTGATCGTAAAAACCAAAGACATGGTACAAGGCGCGCTCAACGATATACGCCAGCTTTCGGCATCATTGAAACCACCGGCATTTGGGAGCATCAACCTGCAGGATTCAATAGAAGAACTCCATGGTAATATAGCAAGAGTAAGCACTTTCAGATTCATACTGCACATGGAGGATCTGGATGAAGGGTTTTTGAATGTAGATCATAAGCTCATGATCTACAGGATTGTTCAGGAACAATTGAATAATATCACCAAGTACGCAGAAGCAAGAGAAGTGAGGGTGCAATTGTGGAATAATGATAAACAGTTTTTCATAAAGGTGACTGATGACGGCGTTGGTTGCAATACCAAGGAAGTAAAAACGGGTATAGGATTGCGAAATATACAGAACAGATTGCAGGTATTTAACGGCCGGATGCATCTTGAAGGAGCTCCAGGAGCGGGTTGTACGCTACAAGGCCATTTTGAAATATAACGCGGTGCAGCTCCGTTCAAAAGTGCATCTTATTAACTACACGAGATGGAAAATTTTAAAATAGACGTTACCCGTGTGGAAGAACTGCAGATGATCAACAACAAAGCAGAATTAGACCGTCTGTTTATGAAGGCAAAAAGCGCCATTGTGAATGGAGCATCTGTGATTTTATACAGGAAATGGGGACAGCATACCGAAGCGCCGTTCGACCAGATAACCACTGAAGCAGACCTTGATGCCTACCGAAAGGCTGTGCTTAAATACCTCCCTGATTAAGCAGGAAAAATTGACTACAACCGGGTATCCAGCTCTTTTCCCGTCAGGGCAAAATAGAGATTTTGCAGGGTATGCAGGTGAAAGAAATTATTACTGATCGGAATGCCATTCAGCACAGCCCGACCAAAACACTCGCCATTGTTTTTAACGTAAGCAAAGATTTCATTTACTCCATTACCACTAACAGGAAGAGACAGTTTAAATTCACGCGCCTGCGGCAGCAGCGGGTACTCCTTGTTTTCTTTGAAGCCGCATTTTAGTAGTAGCTCGGGCTTCAACTGCAGGGGGTAAAAGTGGAGAACCCCTTCTTTCATCATCAGCTCGAAGTGGAAGAAGGTACATTGTACTGTACTGATTTTTGCAGCTACTTTTTGCAACATATAGTTTCCCAGCCTCAGTTCTGATGCATTGATCATTGTATAAAAATAATTACAAGAGGCTAGTGTAACGGTTATAGATTTTAGTGTTTCCTCTTTCCCATTTAATTTCGGATGATGGACGGAGGAAAAAGAAAAGAGCAGGCTAAGCTACTGCGCACCGCACGGAAGGCGCACCGGGTTACAGGAATCTTTCTTTTTGTTTTCTTTTTCATCATTGCGGTAAGCGGAACGCTGCTGGGCTGGAAAAAGCAAACCGGACTGCTGCCACCATCCGCTGCGGGCAGTTCAACAAATCCTGCGCAATGGCTGTCTGTCGACAGCCTTCAGAAAAGGGCAAATCACTACCTGACTACCACTGTTGGTAACGAACTCCCCACCCGCATAGACCGCATCGATGTGCGTCCGGGAAAAGGAATGGTGAAGTTTGTGTATGCTGATCATTTCTGGGAACTACAGCTGGATTGCGCTACCGGAGCCCTCTTGCAAGCCTCCCGAAGAAACTCCGACATATTGGAAAAGATACATGACGCATCGCTGCTGGATTATGGGCTGAACACCGGCGACTGGATCAAATTGGTTTACACCACCATCATGGGGCTGGCACTGATCCTTTTTACTGTCACCGGTTTCTGGCTATGGTATGGGCCTAAACGCATGCGCCATTAGCAGAAAGCAGCAGCAGGATCATTACGAAAGACGTTCCAGTTTGGTAAGAAAATCATGCTGCAGGTCTTCATGCAGGTCACCTATGCCCGCCTCTATTTTTTTGACCTGGCTCTTATACAAATTAGACAGCGCTGTGTTTTTGTGTGGGTACAATTTCAAGCCCCTGATGCCGGCACAGAAATGCAGCAACAGCGAAACCTCCGCTTCTTTGTTTGCCATGTATTTTACGTGCTTGCCGGCTATACGCAAAATTTTACGCAGGCTCTTCTTTGCAAAATAGGCATTGCTTGTATTTACACAGGCAAAGCTTTCATCCATCTCTTCTTTAACCTGGTTTACATAGTGCTCTATATCATCGGCTTCAAATAACAGGTAGGCCAGGAGCTCCTTGTTCTCTTTTTTGAAACGGGCAAGACGCAGGCACAACTCTGTAAGCCGGGGAGCTGACAGGATTTTTAGTTCTGTTTTTATTTCAGAAAGAGCAGCAGCTTTCATGCTGCAAAATAATTAAAACCAACCTGCCGCATCCTTATAAAATCAGCAGCACTTTGGCTGTACTCTGACGTTCTCTACTGTTGATGATGGGTACCAACACTGTAGAAATGATTGTGCAGCATGTTGAGTAGTATTACAGAACGTACAAGAGCGCGACGCAACAGACGGTGCTACCTGCACCGGAGCCCGGAGCCTCACTGTTTTTTTATATGCACAGTAAAAAGAACATCACTGCTACTGCGATGCTATTACCGGCCTCTCTCTGCGCTCGCCCACCTGCTGCCGCCACATGGCATAATACAATCCTTTTTGCTCTACCAGTTCTGCATGCGTGCCCTTTTCTACCACCCTGCCTCTTTCAAGCACATACACTACATCGGCGTGCATGATGGTAGACAGGCGATGAGCAATCAGAATAGTTATTTGTTCGCGCGCAGCTGATACATGACGGATGGTATTGTTGATGTCTTCCTCGGTCAGCGAATCAAGTGCAGACGTCGCTTCATCAAAGATGAGAAGCCTGGGATTTCGTAAGAGTGCACGGGCAATAGAAATTCTTTGCTTCTCACCCCCAGACAGTTTCATACCTCCTTCGCCTAAAACTGTATTAAGCCCCTTATCAGATCGCTGTAACAAACCTGAGCATGCTGCCTTATGCAGCGCATCTATTATTTCTTCATCCGAGGCATCTGCCTTTACAAACAGCATGTTTTCTTTGATTGTGCCGGCAAAGAGCTGGGTATCCTGGGTCACAAACCCGATCTGTCTCCGCAAGGCATTGTAGCGAATGCCGGTGGAGTCTTCTCCATTAAAAAGGATGAGACCGCTGACGGGCTTGTAAAGCCCAACCAGCAACTTCACCAGTGTAGATTTACCTGAGCCCGAAGGGCCAACAAAAGCTATTGTTTCACCCCGTTGCACATTGAACGATATGCCATCGATGGCGTTGTGCGCTGCTGTTTTATGATGAAAGATGACGTCGTTGAAAGACAACCGGTCGAGGTCACCGATCTCCACCGGATGCTCGGGTCTTTGCTCAATGGGCTTTCTCATCAGGTTATCGAAATTTGAAATCGATGCTTCCACTTCCCTGTACTGCAGGATGATATTTCCAAGATCTTGCAGCGGACCAAAGATCGATGTGGAAATAAACTGCATAGTGATCAGCTCGCCCGTGGTGAGGATATTTCTAAATATGAGCCAGAGCAAAATGAAAAGGATCGACTGACGTAAAATATTGAGGGTGGAGCCCTGCAGAAAGGAAAGCGTGCGAACCTTCTTCACCTTGTACATTTCAAGGTCGAATATCTTTTTGGTTTGCTCCCGTAATCTTCTGATTTCCGGGAACGTAAGCCCAAGGCTTTTCACCAGTTCAATATTGCGCAGGCTTTCAGTGATCACTCCCGACATCTTGTTCGTTTCCCTGTTGATAGAGCGCTGAACCGTTTTTATTTTTTTAGAAAGCAGGCCAGTAAGAGATCCCAAGACGATTATGCCGAAGACAAATACCGGAATGAGCAGCCAGTTTTTGGTGATGGAATACCAAATCAAAAACCCGATACCTACAACGGATGAAAAAATGATATTGATAAAAGAGTTTACAAAGCGTTCTGTGTCGTTGCGCACCTTTTGAAGAACGCTGAGGGTTTCGCCACTGCGACTTTCCTCAAATTCCTGAAATGACAAGCGAAGGGTTTGCTTCAGCCCTTCATTAAAGATCTGCATGCCAAATTTCTGCACAGCAAGCCGGGTGATGTACTCCTGGAAGGCCTTGGCCACGCGGGCAAGCAGCGCCACGGCAACTGCGATGCCCAGCCATTTCAACACGCCGTTGATCAGTTCCTGCTGAGAGCGGGTGCCGGGATTAGTGGCGTAGTCGTCGATGATCTTACCAAAAATGAGTGGGTCTATTAGGCCAAGAAGCTGGGCTACTGCTGCTAAAAGAAGCGAATAAAAAATCAATTTTCGTTGGGGACGCAAGTACTTCCATAAAATGCGCATGTCTGCTCATCTGCAAAAAGCAAGCCTTTAAGATGCAGCTTGCGTTTTGCAATGGAAGTCTTGTTGCACATCCAGGGAAAAGCTTGTACTGAATATGTGCACGCACTGGGATACTGTATACAAATACGCTTCCCACGCCGGCTCTAACCAATAGCAACTGCATTTTTCTGCAGTCTTTTTCTGCTGGCAATAAGGCTTTTTACCAGAGCCGCGCAGTTTTATGGGTTCAATGAATCTGTCTTTTTAGCACCGCGCCCGTCCGGGTAAGCAGAAGAAGAGGAACGTACGTTATTCTTTTTGTTCAGGGAACTATCTCCTGAACGGGAGGCAGAATCAGCCGAATAAGTTCCTGTATTGGTATTGATAGTGGAAGCAGTATCCATGGTGCCTCCGTTCATAACAGCGGGATCGGGAGGAATGGTGGTAGAGGTATCTGTTGTGGGATCACCGTCATTGGCATCGCTACAACTCCACATACCGATACTGACTGCTATGGCTACTATATAATTTTTCATATTAAAATTTATTCTTGGTCTACCATCTGCAATTAGTTTGCCATGGCAGTTGTAATAGTGAAGTGAAATCAATCGCATACGGCGGCCATTTATAAATCTTTTTTCATCAGCCAATCTGTTTGAATATCGTCGCCTAATACAAAGTCCTGTTCACTGAATTTTTTAAATCCCCATTTCGTGTAGAAATCAATGGCACGTGCATTTTTTTCCCACACGCCGAGCCAGATAGTTGCTTTGTTATTTGACTGCGCCACTTCAATGCTTTTCTGCATCAGCAGGGCGCCTACTCCTTTTCCAATCATCGTGCTGTCTGCGTAGAGGCGGGCAATTTCGAGTGCCGGCAGGGGTTGCAAGTCCTGCGGCCACTTGTTGTCACGAAGTTTTACATACCCGGCTACCTGGTTGCCCGCATAAGCCAGGTAAAACTGAAGGTCTTTTCTCCCTACCTCCAGCAGAAGCTTACCCCGTGTAAATTGCCTGTCCAGAAACTTGTCCATATTTGCTTTGGTGTTAGCAGCCGCAAACGTGTCGTAGAAAGTTTTCCGGCTCAGGTCGGCAATAAGAACAGCATCCTCTTTGGTTGCTGCGCGAAGCGAAAGGTTCATGCGGCTAAAGTACAACTGAATCGATCGCACCGGTGGCATGGAGCCACAGGCATGTGGGCTTTCTTCCTGCCCGTATGGGCATAGTATCTTTGGTTTAATGACTGATGAAAACTTTATGCAGCAGGCACTCGTTCAGGCGCGAATTGCTTTTGCCGAAGACGAAGTCCCGGTTGGAGCTGTGGTAGTAATGAGGGGGAGTATTATTGCCCGCGGATATAACCAGGTGGAGAAGCTGTCTGATTGTACCGCGCATGCAGAGATGATCGCCCTCACCAGTGCATTTGCTTACCTGGGTAGTAAGTACCTGCCGGAGGCAACATTATATGTTACTGTAGAACCCTGTGTGATGTGTGCGGGCGCGCTTTACTGGAGCAAAATTGGCGGTGTGCTGTGGGGTGCTGCAGACGATAAGAATGGCTTTCGCCGCATGACCGGAGAACGATCTCCTTTTCATCCTAAAACAGTGGTAAAAGCCGGACTGCTGCAGGAAGAATGCGGAAGACTGATGAAAGATTTTTTTGAAAGCAAGCGCAAATAAAAAGAGCCGGCATTGCCGGCTCAGTGTTCAGGTTCGTATAATTATTTGTCCCACCAAAGTCGCTCCGAGAGCGCAGTTGCAGCGGGCACGTTGCTTCCATTTTCGCTCCTTTCACTGGTGGGGTAGTTGAGGCGGCGGATAAATGTTGTTAAAACCGCGTTCTGGGGAAGGGTAAAATCCTTGTAAGCGTAATCGAACCGCCTTGCATCGTTCCAGGCTTCAGGGTTCAGATAAGTAGCTACATATTTTTCTTTGAAGATCAGGGCTCTTGTTAGGTTGGCAGCTCCGACAGAAGCGGCAGCCAGGTAATCTGTTCGCTCTGCGCCGGCAGGAACCTGCAGTTTATCCATATTGGCATTGATGCCTGCGAGGTAAGCGGCATAAGACCTTGCAGGATTAACGGTCAGTGCTGCTTCTGCTTCAATAAACTTGGTTTCGGCGTAGGTAACAATAAGTATAGGCGCAATGTCAGCTGTCCAGGGAGAGGTGATAGAAATATAGTTCTCATCTCTAACGGTATTATTACCAGGTGGCCGGTTGCCTGCGCCATTTACTGTACCTATGAATGTACCGGTAACGGTTGGGTCGGTGATCTTCCTGATACGGGGATCGAATACACCGTAGGTTTTACCATTCAGGTGGTCTACCAATTGCTCAGAAAGCCAGCCTCCAAGCGTAAGAGAAGTATTGTTTCTTGCAGCCTGTGCCCAGGGATTCCGCAGGATGAAAGAAGCCATTCCTGCATCATCGTTATTGCTGCTGTAAGCCTTGTCCAGCGCGCTCAACACTGCGGTTGGATTGTAGCCGTTTGTTTTGCTTACCTTAATCAGCATTCTTGCCTTTAGGGCATGCGCTGTCTTTAACCAGTTAAGTCTTACACCCTTATGTATAAGATCATTGGTGACCGCTAACTTTATCGGGGAGGCGGCATTACCCAATTGCACAATTGCCGAATCCAGCAGGGTATTTCCCGTCTTATATAATTCTTCTGCAGTGTCGTAACCCGGGGTGAAGCTGTTGCGATCAAAGGCTTTTGAAAAAGGTGCGTTGCCCCACAGGTCGCTCACCAAACTTAGATGGTAAGACAGCAGCGTATTGGCTACACCCAGGTATTCGGTAGAACCTTGCGCGATGGCCAGGTTTTTAAGATCCGTCAGATCAGCCAGTGTATAGTACAGCGCATCCCAGGTACCGGTGTAATCTACCTCCTGGTACGTATCAGCAGCGCCCGAGGCAGCAGGGTTGGCAAGGTATTGCACATGGGTGGATGTGATACTCCCTACATTAAAATTATTGATACCCGTTTTGTGCGTGACTGTACTCAGCAGTGATGGAAGCGAAGGTGTAGTTACCTGGTTAGAATTCTCGTTCAGGTCAAAATAATTCTTTTTACAGCTGGCTAGCGTTAGTAAACCAGCACCAAAAAGCAGCAACGAATATTGATAAGTTCTTGTCATAATTCAGGTTTAAAATCCAACATTCAGCGAAAATAAAAACGACCTGGCAGCGGGATAGGTAAAGCCAGACGACCCGTCTACATTGCTGCCACTATCTGCAGATACCGACTCCGGATCGAGGCCGTAGTATTTCGTGTGTAGCCAAAGGTTGTTTCCTGTGATGGCCACAGAAGCAGAGCGGATGAAGTTTTTCGGTAGCCAGGCTGTTGGTAAAGTATAAGCCAGGCTGGCGGAGCGCAGTCTGATCCAGGAGGCATCCTGCACAAAAGGTTCTGAGATGGCCCTGTAGTTGAGCCGGTAGTATCCTTCTGTATAATTCACGCCATCAGGTCCCATTCCCTGTCCCAGCCACACACGTTTTGTATTAGGTGTTCCGTCTGCCAGTACGCCGTCAAACACTTTAAATTCGCGGCGGTCGGCTGTGTAATCTGCAATCCCAAATGCAGCGAAAAAATTCTCCAGGCGATTAAATTTCTCCATGCCCCAACGGGCATCTATAAGCGTAGATAAACTGAGTCCCTTGTAGGTGAAAGAATTGGTAAGCCCGCCGATCCAGTCGGGCTGTGAGTTACCCAGCAGCTTCTGGCTGGAAACGGGAGCCAGTACTGGAAAGCCATTGGCACCAATGACCAGTGGTTTTGATTTATCGGTTCTGCGCGGGTCTTCCTTACCGGAACCATAATAACGACGGTAGTGCGTGCCATAAATATTTCCGTAGGCTTCACCCGGTATCAGTTTCATTGTTATGGGTGAATTTAAATATCCACCACTGGCACCTCCATATGGAATTTCAGTGAGGCCTTCCCTGATGCTGATGATCTTATTCTTGTTAGCAGAAAAATTTAAGCCTGCATCCCAGGTAAAAGCAGCAGTTCGAATGGGTGTGGCTTTTACAGTAAGCTCAATGCCCTTGTTTCTCATGCTGCCTGAGTTGATGGCTGCCCGCACGTATCCGGTGGCTGAAGAAATATCAGCGTTGATGATCTGATCTTCACTCAATGAATGGTAGAGGGTAACGTCGAAGCCTAACCGACCTTTAAAGAAGCCCATCTCCAGCCCCCCTTCGAAAGTATTCGTGAACTCAGGCCGCAGGTTAGGATCGCCAAGGATGGAGCCTCTTGTAAAACCTGTGGTACCTGCCGGCAGGCTGCTATAGGCACTGTAGCCTGTGGCCGTGCTGTAAGGCAGCGCATCTTTTCCAATTTTCGCGTAAGACAAACGCGCCTTGCCATTGCTGATAAATGCCGGCATATTAAATTGTTCGCTAAACAAATAGCTGAGGCTGACAGACGGATAGAAAAAAGAATTATTGGGCTTACGAAGAGAGGAGGTAATGTCGTTTCTTCCTGTAATGGAAAGGAAGAGGAAATTCTTATAATCGAAGTTGGCTTCGCCAAAAATACCCATGAGCCGGTAAAGGCTCGAATTATCGCTTGATTCAACCACGGCGGCGTTACGCAAGTTGAACCAGTCGTATACATTGAGGCGGGAGCCCAGCACTCCCCTGGCAGTTGTTTTTCGGTCGAGCAGTTCCTGCCCAAGGCGCAGGGTGGAGGTAATATCCTTGCCGAGCTTGGCAGTAAGCGTGGTTAAAAAAGTTGAGTTGATAGCCCTGAAATTAATGTTGTAGTCGCCAACAAAACCTTCGGCATTGTCATAAGACCTTTCACCGGTAATGCCTTTCAGGCCCGGAGCTGTGCGAAAGCGATTTTCAGCATAAGTATCCCCTCCGATCCTGTAACTGAAACTAAGCCAGTTGGCTGGCTTGTACTCCAGCGCAATACCACCAACAAAGCGATTTACATTGTCTTTGAGCCGGTTTGTTGCCGCCCCGTAAATGGGATTATTGGTGCCCCTCCATAGCTGGGTGCCGTCTTCGTTGAGGTAGTCGTTTACGTCCCATCTGCCGGAGAAGTAGGCGAGACTTTCTCCAAACCTGTCGGCGTCGTAGCGGTAGCCCCCGGAGTTGGTAAAGCTCATGTTGATAGATGACTTTATTTTGGAGCTGATGCGCACATCGGTGTTCACACGGGCCGAAATGTTTTTATAATCAGTAAAGGGAAGCATTCCATCCTGGTTGAAGTAAGACAACGAAGAATAGAAATGCACGGCGTCTGACCCACCTGAAACATTGATCGAGTTTCTTGCCTGTGTACCTGTGCGATAAGCCTGTTTGTAGTTATCAAACAGGGCATCGGGGTGCGTGGGGTCGAGGGCCTTTGCTTCTGCTATCGTAGGTCCCCAGGCTGGTCCGAGGCCGATGGGCGTATACACACCCAGGATGCCTGCCGTGTATTGTTTTTGAATTTCGGGCGTTTTATTAACCCGGTCGACACCGTAGGTGCTGCTGAAACCAACCCGCACGCCATTGCCGCGGCCTTTTTTTGTGGTGATCACCAGCACTCCGTTGGCACCACGCAAACCATACAACGCTGTGGCGGCGCCTCCCTTGAGCACATTGATGCTTTCGATATCTTCTGGATTTACGTCTGAGGCCCGGTTTCCTACAGACCGCACATTGTAGTTTGAGCCTGCGCCAAGCGTAGACGTACTGTTATCGAGAATAACACCGTCAATCACAAATAGCGGCTCATTGGATTGTGAAACGTCGATGGAGTTAATGCCCCTGATCCGGATGCTGGCTCCCTGCCCCGGACCTCCGCCTACACTGGAGATGGTGGCACCAGCTACCTTACCCTGGAGGGCATTCACCAGGTTCGACTGGCGGTTGCGATTGAGATCGGCACTGTCTACCTTTTGTGCAGCGTACCCCAGTGCTTTTTTTTCCCGCGATATACCCAAGGCTGTTACAACAACCTCTGATAAAGTGCCGCCACTGATAAGACTTACGTCATAGTTATTTCCACTGCCGACAGCAACTTCTCTTGATTGCATACCAGTGTAAGAAAAAACCAACACCGGGCTTGCGCCTGAAGTGGTCAGGCTGAATGCGCCCTTTTGATCGGTGGTGGTTCCCGATGCAGTACCCTTTTCACTCACCGACACATAAGGTAGGCCGTTTCCTCTTTCATCTGTGACGGTACCGGTGATCTGCCGCGCTTGGCTAAAAACATTAAATGGCAGGGCAAGTAGCAGGAGTATCCAGGCTATACACACTGTTCTGATCATAAAAAACTTGATTTAAATGGAAATACAACAAGAGAAAGGGGTCTTATGCAGGATGGCTTTAAAAATAAGCTATTCGGAGAACAGGTTGTTGCGAAGCCCTGCAAAACTCGGGAAAAAACTGCCGAGATGTCTACATAGAAATGATGGAATAAGCGCATAAATACAGCGTATAAGTGAGGGATTAACCCAATGCCAGAGGATTTGGTTTCTGAGATTTGCGTGGGGGTTTGTTTGAGGTTTCTCATCGATAATTGCCCGGGTAACAGCTCTTACAGATGTTGCGGTGCCTAACAGACAGAGGGTACCGAGGGAATGCTGCAAATGGGGTTATTATTCATGCAGAAACCAGGTTCCGTTTTTAAACTATAATGAATACCAGTTCTGGCTTACTTATCGCCCAATCCTCAATAGCTTTGCAGGATATAGGCACAGAACTATATATACAAACATTCATTCTAAAATTTATTGATCATGGCATTTACGCTTCCTCCTCTTCCTTACGCACCAGACGCGCTGGAACCGCACATCGACACGCAGACCATGCAGATACATCATGGCAAGCACCATCAGGCTTATGTAGATAACCTGAATAAGGCAATTGCCGGCACTGAACACGAAAATAAAAGCCTTGAAGAGCTGGTGCGCAATGCTGGCAGCATCTCTCCTGCAGTCAGAAACAATGGTGGCGGACACTGGAATCACAGCTTTTTTTGGGAAAGTCTTGCTCCGGGCGCTAGCAAACAACCTTCGGGCAAACTCAGCGATGCGATCAACCAAACCTTTGGCTCTTTTGATGCATTTAAGGAAAAATTTAATGCTGCAGGTGCTACGCGTTTTGGAAGTGGCTGGGCCTGGCTGATCATGAAAGATGGCAAGCTGGAAGTAAGTTCTACACCCAACCAGGATAATCCTCTTATGGAGGTAGCAGAAGTGAAGGGCAGTCCTTTGCTGGGATGTGACGTATGGGAACATGCCTACTACCTGAAGTACCAGAACAGGCGTCCTGAATATCTGGCAGCTTTCTGGAACGCAGTGAATTGGAATAAAGTGAGCGAGCGTTTTGAGAACAGCGGCAAATAGTGCTGCAATATTCGCTGGTTAAAACAACTTGCTCCTGCAGCAGTTGTCAACATCAGCTTTGAAGAGCCGTTCGGATCTGGTCCGGATGGCTCTTTCCTATATTGTGGCGCTGTCCGGTGTGGCGTGAAGTCAGCAGTTGCAACAGGTTTTTGGTAAAGTAGAACTCAAACGTTGTGATGGAA